>DASQID010000162.1:0-4905 GCA_035631775.1 Acidobacteriota bacterium | reverse complement strand
CGATGGCGGGAAGACCTGGACGACGCTTGAAAACCAGCCCACTGCCCAGTTCTACCATGTCACTACGGACAGTCGCTTCCCTTACTACATCTATGGAGCGCAGCAGGACAACACGACGGTTGCGATCGCCAGCATGGATGATGAAGGGGTGATCGGCAGGCAGGACTGGTACTCCGTCGGCGGGGGCGAGTGCGGCTATATCGCAGTCGATCCGCGGGACAGCAACATCGTCTACGCCGGGGCCGAAGGCACACTCACGCGATTCGACAAGAGCACGGAGCAGGCGCGCGACATCAGCGTATGGCCGCTGGACGTCTCGGGACACGGGGCCGAGGACCTGAAATACCGCTTCCAGTGGACCTCGCCAACGATTCTGTCTCCCCACAATCCGGACGTACTCTACACGGCAGCACAGATGGTATTTGAGTCGACCGATCATGGCTCGAGCTGGAAGGCGATAAGCGGCGATCTGACCCGCAACGACAAGAGCAGACAAAAACCCTCCGGCGGGCCGCTCACCAGGGACATCACCAGCGTCGAATACTATGACACCGTCTTCGCACTGGCCGAATCGCCCGTGAAAAGAGGAATGCTCTGGGCGGGTACAGATGACGGCCTCATTTATCTCACACAGGATGGCGGTCAGAATTGGACTAAAGTTACTCCGAAGCAGCTGCCTGAGTGGAGCATGATCAGCATCATAGAGCCCTCTCCGCACGACGCTGGGAGCGCTTACATCGCCGTCGACCGCCACAAACTCGATGACTACCGTCCGTACATTTACAAAACCGGAGACTATGGTAGGTCTTGGTTGCCCATTACTGGAGGGATTCCTGAAAGCACTTATGTCCATGCCGTGCGCGAGGATCCCAAAAGAAAGGGTCTGCTGTTCGCCGGAACGGAGATAGGCGTTTTCTTCTCCTTGGATAACGGCGAACAGTGGCAACCACTTCAGCTGAATCTCCCTGCAGCGCCGGTCCACGACCTTGCTGTGAAGAACAATGACCTCGTGGTTGCGACACACGGCCGATCTTTTTGGGTGCTCGACGACATCACGCCATTGCGGCAGATCGATGAAAAGACGATCCGCGAGGGCATGGTCCTATTCGCCCCGCAGCAGGCCGTCCGGCTGCATTATCCCGATGAGATCGACCGTCGCCGCCCCGTGGGTGACAATCCGCCTTCAGGCGCGATCATTGACTATTGCCTGGGAACCCCACCAAAGGGGGAGGTAACTATCCAGATATTGGACAGCCGCGGCAAGGCAGTGCGCACTCTTTCCAGCGTGGAGAAGAAGGAAGAGGAGCAACCGCCCGAATGGCCCGACCAGATACGTGAAATCCGAACCATCCCGGCTGCCGGCGGGATGAACCGCTGCATCTGGAACTTGCGCTACGACGACCCGGTCAAGGTACCGGGGGCATTCTACAGCGGCGTAGGGCCGCGGGGCCCGTTGGTTCCCCCCGGGATGTACGAGATCCGTCTGACCGCCGACGGTCAAACCCGGTCAGCGTCCCTCGAGGTGATTGCCGATCCGCGCACCAAGTGCGCTCCCGGAGATTTGGAAAAGCAGTTTGCGCTGGCACTCCAGGTGTACCAAAGCGTGAACGCTGATCATGAAGCGGTCAATCGCATCAGGGATCTCAAGTCCCAGATTGAGGACCTGCACAATCGTTTCCAGGGAGAAACAAAGCTGAAACCGGTACTGGAGGCTGCGGAGGCGCTGGAACGGAAGCTGACTCCCGTTGAGGAGGAGTTGATCCAGGTGAACATGAAGGGGTCGGAGGCAAACCTTGCCTTTCCCAACAAGCTGAACGAGGAGTTGGATTCCTTCGCAATGAGCGTGGAGTCGGCAGACGCAGTCCCCACTCAGCAGCAGTATGAGGTGTACAAGTTGCTGAGTGAGCAGTTAAGTGGGCAGATTCGCCGATTGGACGCCATCCTAAAACACGATCTGCCTGCCTTCAGCGACATAGTGAAGCGCTACAACGCCCCACTGCTCTATCTGCCTCAGTGACGGTTGGACGGCTGCGCCGTGGCTCAGCACTTGGCAATTTCATACCTCCGGGATGTGGCCGATTGCATACGCTCCCAACGACATTTTGGCTTGCCCTGGTCCCACCGTCGCGATACAAATACTGCAAAGAGAATTTGCTCGGGATAGCGGAAGCAGGCCCATGGTTGGATGAGCGCCTGACGGCACAGCAACAATTCCGATGCTGTTGCCCCTTGCAGTGTGGTTCAAGCCGGATGGCGCTTGCTTGAGACCGAACTTGCACCGTACAGACTCCCGAGCTTTGCAGCGCGGGACATATGTCTGCGGCAGCTGGTTCCCGCATGGGGGGGTATATGGCAATCGCAGCAGCACCGGTAAAAATAGACACTCTGGTCAGCGGATTTCTGGCCGTGCCGCGCAAGATGCTCATCGGCGGCAAGTGGCTGGACGCTGCTTCTGGGAAGACGTTTCCCACCTTTAATCCCGCTACCGGCGAGGTGTTGGCACGCGTAGCGGAAGGCGAAAAGGAAGACATCGACAGGGCCGTGCGGGCCGCACGCAGCGCCTTCGATACCGGCCCTTGGCGCCGGATGACGCCGTCCGAGCGCGGTCGGATTATTTGGAAGATCGGCGATTTGATTGAAAAACATCTCGAGGAATTCGCTCAGCTCGACACCCTGGACAACGGCAAACCGATAGGAGTGGCCAGAGCCGCGGACGTGCCGCTGGCGGTGGATCTGTTCCGCTATATGGCAGGTTGGGCCTCGAAGATCGAAGGCAATACCATACCCATCTCCGTGCCGTACACGCCCGGGGCAAGATATCTGGCCTACACAGTGCGGGAGCCCGTTGGGGTGGTCGGGCAAATCATTCCCTGGAATTTCCCGCTGCTGATGGCGGCTTGGAAATTGGGTCCGGCGTTGGCGGCCGGCTGCACCATCGTCCTGAAGCCGGCGGAGCAGACTCCGCTTTCCGCATTGCGCTTGGGTGAGATCGCGCAAGAAGCCGGCCTGCCGGAGGGTGTGCTGAACGTCGTGACAGGCTACGGTGAAACCGCCGGAGCGGCGCTGGCAGCTCACCCGGACGTGGACAAAGTGGCCTTCACTGGGTCTACGGAAGTGGGGAAGCTCATCGTGCAGGGCTCGACTGGAAACCTGAAGAAAGTCTCGCTGGAACTGGGCGGCAAGTCGCCGAACGTGGTGCTGAAGGATGCGGATCTGAACGTGGCCATTCCAGGAGCGGCCAGCGCAATCTTCTTTAACCATGGCCAATGCTGCTGCGCCGGTTCCCGGCTCTATGTCGAAAAGGAAGTCTTCGATAAGGTGGTGGACGGAGTGGCTGAGAAAGCACAGAAGATCCGGCTCGGACCCGGCATGGAACCCCGTACGGAGATGGGGCCCCTCGTTTCCGAGGAACAGCTGAATCGTGTCTGCGGCTATCTGGACTCAGGCCTCGCCGAAGGAGCAAAAGCTGTTGTCGGCGGTCACAAGCACGGGGACCGAGGCTACTTTGTCGAACCAACCGTACTCGTAAATACCAAGCCGAACATGAAGGTGGTGCAGGAAGAGATTTTCGGGCCGGTTGTGACGGCCATGCCCTTCCAGAGCCTGGAGGAGTTGTTGCCTCAGGCTAACGACACGGTCTATGGGCTGGCGGCGGCCGTCTGGACGCGGGACGTGAACAAGGCTCACACCATCGCTTCAGAGCTGCGCGCGGGAACGGTGTGGATCAACTGCTATAACATCTTCGACGCGGCGCTGCCATTTGGCGGATACAAACAGTCCGGCTGGGGCCGTGAAATGGGACACGACGTGCTGGAAAACTACCTGGAGGTGAAGGCCGTCTGCGCCCGCCTGTAGAATATCTCAGCCAGTGGGTGATGCGTTCCTTCGCGTCTTTATGTTCTTGGCGGTGGCCATTAGAAATGCCACCGCCAAGAGTCAGTTCTCTGTCGCGACAACTCAACGGATAGTCCATCAGGTCAGGCCCCGGAAGGCCAGAGCAAAAACTGACGATTGACGATTTGAGATTGACGATTGCAAAACCCCCGGACGTTCAATCGTCAATCGTCAATCATAAATCCTCACGCCCGGGGCTCGCCCCTACGCATTCACCCCAGACTATGCTTAAATATTCATCATTGCGTGGGGAGAGTGTCACATGAATTACTGGTTATTGCTTGCCGATCCGAAAGCCTACAGTTTCGATCAACTTCAAGCAGATGGGCGCACGGTCTGGGATGGCATATCCGGAAGCCTTGCCCAGAAGCGACTCCGCACGTTCAAGAAGGAGGACCGCGCCCTGATCTATCACACAGCCCCTGACAAAGCGGTGATTGGCACCGCCCAGGTCCTCAGCGATCCTCGGCCCGATCCGAAAGATGAGACGGGCAGGTTGGTCGTGGTTGATGTCGAGGCGACTTCACGATTAAAAAATCCTGTATCGCTCGACGCCCTCAAGAAAAACAACAAGCTCGCCAACATGTCGTTTCTGAAGATCCAGCGAATTGCCGTCGCCCCACTCGAGAAGGCGGAGTTTGATGAGATCCTTCGGATGGGAGCGTAATTCTCCATGAATTATTCGCGCGGCGTTGGCATCTTTGCGGGGCCTTTCCGAGCCACCGGGAGATGCCAAGGGCGCGGAAAGGGGTGGAGCACATGAGTCGTTCTCGCAGTTCATTTGTTCCGTGGATCCGGGTTCCGGCTCTGATCCTCTTGCTCGCAGCCGGTGCGTTCGGCGAACGCACCCACCTCAAGCCGGGAATGAACTTTTTCACTCCGCAGCAGGATGCCGAATTGGGCAAGAAGGTATCGCAGGATGCGGAGAAGAAACTCCCGTTGCTGAACGACAAAAAAGTGGATGACTATTTAACCCGCCTGGGCGGCAAACTCGCCTCCAAGGCCCCCGGT
>DASQID010000161.1:0-21768 GCA_035631775.1 Acidobacteriota bacterium | reverse complement strand
ATATACACCGATATCGCCTGCGTCGCGGCGCCTCGCATCTGCCCGTCCCAGGAGCGCCGCAGGCGCGACGGTGCTCGCGCCAAAATGTGAATCTATTCTTGCGCCAGCCCTTAGGCGATGCTGCACAGTGCAACTCGTGGCGGGTCTTCAACGCGAGACGAAATCCTCGGCAAGTATTGTGTCCAGCGCCGACAAATAGCAATCGGAGTCACCTTCATTGAAAACCATCGGGGGCTTGATCTTGAGCACATTGTGCAGGGGTCCGTCGATACTGGAGAGGATGCCGAGTTCCTTCATCCTTTCAACAACGTATGACGCCTCTATTGCGGCCGGCTCGAGGGTAAGCCGGTCCCGGACGAGTTCGACTCCCAAAAAGAGCCCATTTCCGCGAACATCGCCGATGATCCGATGCCGCTGCATGAGCTGAACGAGCCCGGCCTTAAGGTGGGCTCCCACGATATTCGCATTTTCCTGGAGCCCCTCGTCCCGGATTACATCCAGCACAGCAAGACCCACTGCGCAGGAAACCGGGTTACCGCCGTACGTGTTGAAGTATTCCATCCCATTGTTGAAAGAATCGGCTATCTCACGCGTGGTCACAACTGCAGCCATAGGGTGTCCGTTGCCGATGGGTTTTCCCATCGTGACGATGTCGGGCACTACTCCCTGAGTCTCGAATGCCCAGAAGTGGGATCCGACGCGGCCGAGACCCACCTGCACTTCGTCTGCAATGCACACTGCGCCCGCCGATCGCATGTGCCGGTATGATTCGGCGAGGTAACCGGCCGGCAACACTATCTGGCCCGCGCAACTCAGGATGGATTCGCAGATGAAGCAGGCTACGTCATTTCCGGCTTCCGCGATAGCCTGCCGGACAGATTCAACATACATCTTGCCTGCCAGCGGATCCTCCCGGCGATACCTGCCGCGGTAGTCATCCGGCATGAGCACCTTGCGTACATGGGAAGCGGCCCCGGCGCCTCCTGGTCCGTCAAATTTATAGGGGCTGATTTCTATGAGGGAAGTGAGGTTCCCGTGGTAGGCGCCGTCGAGCACTACCACGCCCTCGCGCCCCGTGTGTGTACGAGCGAGGCGGAGCGCCAGATCATTCGCCTCGCTTCCCGAGTTGACGAAATAGCAAACACACAGCGATTTGGGCAACGTCGCACACAAACGCTGGGCATAACTCACTAGGTTTTCATGGAGGTAGCGCGTGTTGGTGTTCAGCACGGCGGCCTGTTCTGCGAGGGCTCGCACAACGCGCGGATGACAGTGCCCCACGTGCGCGACGTTGTTGACAGTATCGAGATATGGCCTTGCTTCGACATCGTAGAGATGCTGCATGAATCCGCGTACGATGTGGAGCGGTTTTCTATAAGAAATGCTGAGGGACGGACCGATTCTCTCCGTGCGCAGTGCGAGAAGTCGGTCGCGGTTGAGCCGGCCGGCGGCCCTTGCGAGTTCCGGCGATTTGAGAATGAGGTTGGGATCAGGACAGAGGCTAAGCCAAACATCCCGAGCCGCCGGTGAAGCCACACCCGGGAAATCTCCTTCCATTCCCAGCATGTCCGTGATGATCTGGAAGTGCAGGTGAGGAGGCCAGTCACCGTTCGTCGGGAAGTCTCCTACTTTCGCGATCCGTGTCCCTCTCTGGACCGGCATCCCGGCGTACAGACCTTCGAGCGAGTCCCCGCTCAGGTGACCGTACAGGGTCCACAAACTGTGCGGATATTCCGGCAGATGGTGCTGGAGGATGATGGTCGGCCCGTAATCGTAACGCCGTGCATTGTCCGCAAAACTGTGAACCGTTCCGTCCAGGGGGGCATAGACAGGCGAACCCGGGGGAAGGAACAGGTCGATTCCGGTGTGGACTGTCCGCCACTCCGGACCATTGTCCGATGCTGTCTGGTACGACTCGCCCGTGTAGCACAGCCGCGCTTCGTTGTAGCGCCCGATCCCCACACTCGCGTTTTCGCTGCGCATGCGATCGAAGAGATTCTTCGTGAACTTCCGCGTGTCCGCTAAATCAGCAGCATTCCCACTCTCAGTGCTTCCTACTCCAAGGTCCAGCACGAGCGCATCGGGACGGCACAGCTGAGGCTCGACCACGCGTCCGACACGATTTTCATTCTTTCTCAGCCAACCTGCGACGCTCGGGCTTTGAGGGCATGGCTCCATGCCGCAGGCGTGCCTAAAGGAGTAGTGCGCGAAGGACGGGTTGATCCCCGAAAGCCTCTGCAGGGCTTCCCAGGCAAGCCTTTCGCTGATGGAAAGGTAGCGGATCTGCGGTTCCTGGCTTTGCTGATACGCGGAGAGCGAAAGGCTGGTGCAGAGTCGAATGCAAATCAGGGTGAATATGACCTCACTCTCAAGTTCAGTGAGAGGAAGCACGCCGTTATAGCCTCGGACGACATGCGATGCCGCCTCGATGGGATTCCTCTTGCCCAAAATCGCGTAAGCCGCGGCAATCGCGAGGTCACAAACCGTAACACAGTGAAGCATGTCGCCGAAGTCGATCACTCCCGAAACCTCACGACTCCACGGCGCATCGCCACCTGGTGGGCCGGTAGATACAAGAACGTTAAGATCGTTCCCGTCGTTGTGAATTACGCTCTGGCGCAGGCGGGTCATTACGGGCAGGACGTGTGCTTCAAATCGTTGTAGAAACACTCTGATCAAGGCCCGTCGGGCCGGGTCTGTGATGTGATCCACATGCCGGCGAATTACCGTCCCCGCATCGCTCATATTCCAATTCAACTGGCGATGAGCGGCTGGATGCGAGAAGTCGGAGAGGGCCGCATCCATGCGTCCGAAGAACGCTCCGAGGCTGCCCAGGAGATCCGGAGTGTGCGGCTTGACCTCCGCGAAGAACCTGCCGGGCACGTAAGTCAGCAGGCGCACCCAGTGAGCCGGACTGCCCGGCATCCGGATTGGGACAATTTCTTCCCCATTGACCGAGGGACAGACCCGAGGGCAATTGAGAGAAGGGGCGCGTGCCGCCAGATGCTGCATCGCCTTATTTTGGAAATCCAGAACCTCCTTGCTGTCCGAAGCGCTCGCAATCTTGAGAACGAAGGTCCGGCCCGATCCGTCCATGAGTTGAAAATTCTGATCGCGCTCGCTGGGCAGTTCACGCGTGCTGGTCGATAGGCCATACAGCTCGGAGGCAAGATTCCGCGCTTGCTGATCGGAAAATCGGGGTCGGTTATCGGCAACTAATGACATACATCCATTGTAATCCGGCGGATCGCACAGAGTTGTCGGAATTCGCGCTGCCCGCCAGCCGTTTCCTGCTCATCGGCGGGATACCGAAGTCCTTTCCCGCAGGAGTGCTTTCGGAGTGTGATATTGTTTCGCCCGTGGAAAGTCTCAAAAACGTCACGATCTACACTGACGGCGGCTGCATCGACAACCCGGGTCCGGGAGGCTTCGGGGTTGTGCTCATCTATGGAAAGCATCGGAGAGAAATTTCAGGAGGCTTCCGCCTGACCACAAACAATCGCATGGAGCTGCTTGCGGTCATAACGGGTTTGGAAGCTCTCAAGGCTCGTTGCCGGGCGACGGTTTACAGCGATTCGCAATATGTGGTCAATGCGATTGAGAAGGGTTGGGCCAAGCGGTGGAGAGCCAAAAACTGGCGGCGAAACAAGGAGGAAAAGGCCCTGAATCCGGATCTCTGGGAGAGGCTGCTGAGGTTGTGCGAGTTCCATGAAGTGAAGTTCAAATGGGTGCGCGGCCATGCCGGAAACAGGGAAAACGAGCGCTGCGATGAACTGGCGCGCCAGGCGGCCAGTCGGTCAAACCTACCAATCGACGTCGTCTACGAAGATAGCAATAGTTGGCGTGGTGTGAGGTCCTGAAGATTTCATTCCATTGGGGAAACCACTGCCTCTGGCGGTGCTACTCGGAAGTGCTTGGCC
This sequence comes from Acidobacteriota bacterium, assembly GCA_035631775.1. Classification (GTDB taxonomy): domain Bacteria; phylum Acidobacteriota; class UBA6911; order UBA6911; family UBA6911; genus DASQID01. The sequence continues at coordinate 17,848 of DASQID010000161.1, read as the reverse complement.
GCTCCGGCGTTCGTTGGACAAGATGAGGCCCGGAAATGCGGGGATCATCCATGACCGCAAGCCCGCGCCCTGTGTCGGGAATGGAGGAAGTGGAGAGCCCTGGAGGGCGACAGAAGGGGCCGTCATGTTCAGAAGTTCTGTCGCCCCTCCAGGGCTCTTATCGACTGGCACGACAAACCCCGGGCTGCGCTGCGCTTGCCCGGGGCTATTGGCTTGCCCCCCTCCGGGGGGCTTTTTGACGCTACCCGCTCTGTGGGTGGAGACTCTCTTCGCGTGCTGAATGACGCCGCGCAAGCTATCGGAGGCACAATCCTCAGTGCTGCTTGTGGCGATAGAAAAACAACACCTTGGGCGCCGCGACACTGTCGGCGATGTCCTTCGATGCGATGAGGTAATCGGAACGGGCCTGCCAGACAATGGCGCAGATCGCTGCGGGATCCCCTTTCTGGTGGTAGCTCGATATCGCCAGGCGCGGTTGAAATCGATTCAACACTCGCCGTGCTCCTGCTAGCGCCTTGAGTTCCGCGCCTTCTATGTCCATCTTGATGAAATCCACGCGCGGCAGCCTCAGGCTATCGGCCAGCGCGTCGAGCGTTGTTACCTCTATCGTCTCATCCTTGCCTTGGTTCTGCGGAATCACAACGCTGTGCGAGTCGCCGACCGTGGAGAGGTGAAGCGCGAGTTTTCCCGTCGTGTCCCATACGCCTTTTTCGACCAGGATCACCTTGCGTGCGCCGAGTTCCTGTTCAAAGTTCCTGCGAAATGCCCGGAGGTTTGCCTGTTCCGGTTCGATGGCAACCACCAAACGTGCCCCGGCGCGCAGCGCGACCTGTGTGAATCCACCGATATGCGCTCCGCAGTCGATTACCACATCACCCGGGCGAACGTGAACCAAGGGATGATGATAAACCCTCTGGATCATTTGTTCCCATTGCAGGTGTTTAATTACGTACAATCCGGGACTCGGTATCCACAGTCGGCCCATCATGGTTTCCCACAATTCCAAGCCGGACTTGGGTTCTTCCTCCAGGAGCTTCGCCTGCGTTTCGGCGGCTGTTTGGGGGAATGCAGCGTTGAATGAAGAGAGGAGAAGGACACCTAGAGCGAAGGCGACGGCTTTCATCAATCAATCCCCAAGAAAGGAAAGTGGCGAGAGAGTATAAGATTGCCTGGAAAGATAAGGAAGCGGAAACATCTCCACGGCCCGAAATTTAGAGTCCCCATGAGGAAACGCCTCGCCTCCAGGAGAGGAATAGGTTGGCGAAGTCGACGCAGTTCGACGTGAAAAAATGTCTCACCCTCACAACTCACAGGGCCCTCCAAAAACGGCTCGCAATCCCAGGGCTTGCGCCCTGGGCTCATCTGTCTCGCCGCTTCGCGGCTCCGGAATCCAAGCTCGAAGGGGCGGGACAGGAAAGCCCTGTTATGGGCGAGACAACTGCACCGATCACCTGTCGTCTTCAGGCGACACAGCTCAGACCCCTCACCTTCGAGCGAGGGTTGATTTGTGAATCGGCGGGGGCAGCGCCAAAATATATCAACAAAATTGCCTGTTTTGTCGTCTAATTACTCAGTAGCAGAGAGTGGAACTCCGCAATCCGAGGGAGGGGATGCATGGGCATCCTGTCCGTTACGCTTTACAGGAGGAAAGGGCCCTTCATCACTTTCGTTCTTGTTGCAGGCATCGTCACTGCCCTCATCATCTTGAGACAGTACCCGAGCGCCGGCAAGACTGCCATTCCGTCTGCGAAGCTAATGACCACACAGGCCGGCGAAAATTCTGCCTTCGAGGTTCGTCGCGGTCGAGTCCAGAAGGTGCTGCTTTTCGACGGAGAACTGAGGGCCGTCAGATCTCATGCCATCTTCGCCTCAACCTCGGAGGAAGCGAAGATTACATACCTCCCGCCTGAAGGGTCCATTGTCAAACCGGGCGACAGGCTCGTTGAGCTCGACAGCGGGACTCTCCTCGAGAAGATCAAGGACGCCGAGGAGAAGATCGTTGCTGCCGACAATGAGATCATAAAGACCCAATCGACCCAGGAAAGCACTCTCCGCGAGATGGAGGTCGAACTGAGTAGGTTGTGGTTGGCCTACGAACAGGCTCGCGTGAAGGCCGATGTTCCCCCTGATCTCGTCGCGCGCAGGGAATATCAGGAAAACCAACTCGCCAAGGAGAAGGCGAAGACTGAATACGATAACCAACTCACGAAGATCGCACAAAAAAAGAAAGAGCAGGCCGCTGAAATCCAGGTCAAGGTCATCGAGAAGCAGAAGCTTGAAGTCCAGCTCAATAAGATCAAGAGCAACCTGGATGGCATGAACATTAAGGCTCCCTCCGAGGGCATGGTGATTTACACGGACCATTGGAATGAACGGAGGAAGTTACAGATTGGAGATGTTGTCTGGGGAGGCTTCCCGATAGTCCAGTTGCCGGATCTCCGCCAAATGGAAGTTGTGGCGCAGGTCAATGAGGTTGACGGCCCCAAGATCTCTATCGGCCAAAGAGCGAAGATAGTGCTCGACAGCTTTCCCAAGATCGAAATAGAGGGATCGGTGCGGGAGATCTCCCAAACAGCCATCAAGGCAAGTTGGATGGCAAAGGCGAAGATTTTTGTGATTGTTTTTTCGCTGGATAACACTGTAATCGAGATAATGAAGCCCGGCATGTCAGCTCAGGTTTCGGTTCCTTTGGCCGAATCGGATCCCGGCCTGCTCGTGCCGAGATCAGCCGTCAAGTTCGAAGGCGAATCAGCGGTCGTTTCGAGAATCGAGGGCGAGAAAGGCAGGAGAGCGGTGGCGGTCACGATACTGTCTTCAGATCCCTACCACTACACAGTTGCTGACAATGGAGCGTTGAAGAGAGGCGATCGCATTCTCTCCCGTTGGTATTAGCCACCGGAAATCACTCGCCCGTGGCATCCTGACGCCGTAGATCGTCACACCAACCGGACGTTGCACAGTTGAGGCCGTCCCGAGGAGGTAGGCACTTGGCTGGAGGAATGATCAAAAGGGCGGCGCTGGGTCTTGCAGCGGCTGCGGGTCTTGCCGCGCTCCTGATTATTTCACATCCCTCAATGATTCCATCCTCCGTTGCCGGCCTGCTTAAGCGTGCCGCAGGCGAGGGCGAGGAACTGATCGTCACGCGCAAGCCGATGAGGTTCTGGGTTGATTCGACCGGGGTTCTGCGTGCCACATCCGTGCAAAATTTCGGCGCCCCTCCCGAATTTGGCAACTACTGGCAATTCCAGATTGTCAGCATGGTCCCTGAGGGCAAAAACGTAAAAAAGGGGGACCTGCTCGTGATGTTTGACGCACAGAAAATCCAGGATGATCTGCAACGCTATCAAAGTGAACTGGATCAAGCGGCCAAGGAGCTGGAACGAACCCGGGTCCAGATTGACCTGGAAGGCCAGGAACTGACGGCCAGAGTGGCGGAAGCCGAGAACAAATATGAGAAGCTCAAACTAAAACAGGAGGGAATCGGCACCGATATTGTATCTGCCAGGCAGGTGGAGATGGACGGACTGGCACTCGAACAGACGAAAAGGGAGGTGGAGGCCCTTCGCGACAGGATCCAGTGGCATAAAAAAACCAGTGAGGCTACCTACAAGATCATCGCAAGCAAAAAGTCCCGAGCCGAAAATAAGGTGAATGAAATTAAAAAGGGGATAGAGGGGTTCCAGGTCAAGTCCGATCGAGATGGAATCGCGGTGTACAAGCTGAAATGGAATGGCGAGCGATTTCAGGTCGGAGAAACATGCTGGTCGGGATTGTCTCTGATTGAAATCCCCGACCTGAACACCATCCTGGTGGAAGCGTTCGTTCCGGAAGTGGATATAGGAAAATTGAAGCTGGGGCAACGGGCCGATGTGACGATCGATGCTTTCCCGGGCAAAACCTATACCGGGAAGGTCGCAAAGATAGGCACTCTTGTTCGCTCGAAAGCGTGGGATATACCCAACAGAATACTGGATGTACAGATCACGCTGGACAATCTTGAGACATCCATCATGCGTCCCGCCATGAGTGTCAAAGCCAAAATTGAGACCGGTCTCATCAACGAGGTGATCGCCGTACCTCTCAAGGCGGTCCGCACGACCGCGGATGGCTCGATGGTACAGGTGAAAACAGATTCCGGCTGGGCCGAGCGCAAGGTGAAGTTGGGAGAATCCAACAGTGTCGATGTGGCCATAATCGAAGGTCTAAGTCCGGGAGAGAAGATAGCAGTGGACTATTCCAGAGCCAGACAGAAAGCATCGACATGAAGACGTCTCATGGACAGTTGCGGGCAATTGGTCTTACGGTGGCAATCTTGGGGATTGCTTCCCTTGGAATCTACGGCGGGCGCATGGCGTGGGTGGGGACCGATCGGGACCTCTTGCCGCTCACCATGGAGATCCGACCGAGGGAGTTCTCCCTCACGATTCCGGCAAATGGGGAACTTCAATCCGAAGACTCCAAAGCCATCGCGGTACCAAATGTGCCGGTCAACAGGCTGCGCGTGGCTTCCGCAGTGCCCGAGGGCCGCCACGTCTCGAAAGGTGACGTGCTTGTGGAATTCGATCCGGCAGAACTGGACCTCGATGTGCTCGAAAACCGGTCGAACCTGGAGATGGCGAATCAGAAGATCAATAAGGGAGAGTTGGCAGTCGGCGCCGAAAAGACGGACATAGCCAAAGATAAGAGGATTGCCGAACTCGAGTTGCAGAAGATTAACGAATTCCTGCCCAAAGATGAACAGATATATTCGCGGCGCGAAATAATCGAGGGGCAACTTGACAAGAGCTATACCGAAAAGAAAATCGTCTATGCAGATGCGCGACTTGAGCTGAAAGGAAAGATCTATTCGCTGGACGAGGCGATATTGATGCTGGAGCGTGGTCAGGCCAAGGCGAAGATTGACCAGATCGAGAAGGGCCTTGCCTCTCTCAGGCTCCTTGCTCCGACATCGGGGATCGTAGTGTATGGCGACTCGGGATTTTTCTGGGGCGGATTCACGCTGATGCCTGGAAGAGTAGTTTGGATCGGCATGACCTTGTTCAGTCTGGTCAATCCCGAGAAGATGGAGGCGAAGTGCTTTGTCCTCGAAAAAGATGCCGGAGAACTTCGAGTCGGGGAGACGGCGGACATCACACTCGATCCTTTTCCCGATGCCGTGTTCACCGGGAGGATAAAGAACATCGACAGGCTGGCCCGGCCTCTGGATCGCGATTCCCCTGTGAAGTACTTCCAGACGATCATGTCCTTGAACAAGGTTGACATGCAACTGATGAAACCGGGAGTCAAAGTTAAAGCCCGGATCTCAGCAGGTCTACTGAGATCGGTCATCGTAGTGCCACGAAGCGCCGTGGTCAAAAGGGACTCCGGCTTCATCGTCTTTGTTCAGAGGGAGCCGGGCCGGTTTGAACCTGTTCCGGTCAGCCTCGGACAGGGTGACATTATCCAGGTGGTTGTGGTTTCCGGACTCAAGCCCGGCCAGGTGATTGCGCTCAATCCTCCCGACGTGAAGCAGGACTTTGTGCAGGGCACTCAGAAGGCGAATAAGACCTGACCTGTATCCAGGAGCACGCCAGGAACATTCGCCTTTGGCTCGCATATGAAATACGTTACGGATGTGCAGCTGGCGGTGAACAACCTCCGCATCCACAAACTGCGCACCTTTCTTACGATGCTGGGAATGATATTCGGCGTCGGCGCCGTGATCGCCATGCTCTCGATAGGTGAGGGCGCAGAAAGGGAGAGCCTGCGCATCATTGATACGATGGGACTGCGCAACATCATCGTGAGGGATCGTGAAATCAAGGATGAGAATCTGAAAAAGATCCGCGAGGAGTCGCTCGGCCTTTCTCTTCGTGATGCGACGGCCATCCTGGCGGTTACGCCTGACATTGAGAGTTATTCGGCGAGAAAGAGGGTCAAGACCTTTCAGATATTTTCCTTTACGGGAAAAAGCGACGACTCCAACGTAGTGGGTGTTAGCCCTTCTCATTTCAGGCTGGCGAAGTACGATCTGGTCGAGGGGAGTTATTTCGCCGATATCGACGACAAGGACTTCGCGCAGTATTGTGTAATAGGATCCCGGGTCAAGCAGAAACTGTTCGGGCATATTTCACCGATCGGCAAATCCATCAAAATCGACAAGATGTGGTTTACCGTGATCGGCGTGCTCGAAGATTACAGTCTCTCCAAGGACGAGTTTGAGGGAGTGAAAATACAGGACTTCAGCAACGACATTTACATTCCCCTGTCCACGGCGCTCAAGAAATTCGAGTTCAAACGCATGGAATCTGAGCTGGACGAAATTGTTATTGCGGCCAGGAATGCATCCGCGCTTAAACCGACCGCAGTTCTGATCAGCCAGGTGATGGGGGCCACGCACAGCAAGGCAGAGGACTTTTCCATCATCGTGCCTCGTGAGCTTCTGGAACAAAACCTGCGCACTCAGAGGATTTTCAACATTGTCATGTCCTGCATAGCCGGTATATCGCTACTCGTGGGCGGCATTGGGATCATGAATATCATGCTGGCCAACATTCTCGAGCGAACCAGGGAGATCGGAGTCCGACGTGCCGTAGGGGCACGCAAGCGAGACATTTGGAAGCAGTTCTTGATCGAGGCGCTGACCATAAGTCTCCTCGGCGGGCTGATGGGGGTGTTATTCGGCTTTGGTGTGTCGCGCGCGGTGGCGCTTTATGCCGAGTGGAGCACGGTGGTCACCGGGAGCTCCATCGCCATGTCCTTTGGAGTGTCAGCAGCCGTCGGCTTGCTTTTCGGCCTGTATCCGGCGGTGCGCGCCTCGCGGCTGGATCCTGTCGAGGCACTTCGTTACGAATGACTTCCAAGAGCCCGCACCCTGGGGTTTCTGCATCACTGTCCATCGGCAATGTAGAGGAACGCGATTTTCGACCCTTTAGCAATGGTTATCATCATTCCCTGCAGGTGAGCGCCGTTTGGCGGAAGAAATCGCGAATCACGTGAATATTCCGCACGACCTCTTCGGCTGGATAACGCGGGTATGTGGGCAGCAGGACGAGCTCCCGAGAGGCTGCCCGGGCGTTGGGACAATCACGATGATACTCTCCGAAATCAGGCATGTCGGCACAATTGCGCAAATGCTGCGCTGCAAAGTCCCGATTGTGAATCATGGCATACCGGAGAAGGGCATCGCGATCCTGGCATTGCACGGGATAATAGGTATAGATGTTTGATTGCCCGCCCTTCCATTCAGGAATGATGAGGCCGGTCAGACCGGCAAGTCCACGATGATAGGCGGCAGCATGAGTTATTCTGCAATTGGTGTCGGCGTCCACTCGATCCAACCGGGCGAGAGCGAGTGACGCCTGTGCGGCGGTCATCCTGTACATGTAGTCCCGCGGCAATGAGGAGATTCGTGTCGCCCCTGCCTCGGGGTCGAGCCATCTATTCACAGGCTGTATGCCATGGACGAGGCTGTGACGTACAAGAGGGTAAACGATGGAAGCAAAAAAGGGCGGCCAGGTGCCGATCTCCGTCAGCAGACCGTGCAGGCTCAGGAGCAGCAACCCCCACCCTGGCAGCAAGGTCTCTCGTGACAACCGGTTTCGTACTCTGTCGATCAGCCCCGCGTCGTGCGACACCAGCATTCCACCTCTCCAGGTGTTCACGTTTTTATAGAAGCCAAAGCTGTAGATACCGAGATCCCCGATAGTACCGAGACGGCATCCATTCTCGACAGCGCCGAAAGCCTGAGCCGCATCCTCGATCAACGGCACGCCCCGGCGGCGGCAGAGATCCCGAAAGACGTGAGCATTCGCGCCTTCGCCGTGGAGATGCGAGATCAGGACCGCGCCAGTCCTCCCATCAATCAACGACTCGGCTTCGTCGGGGTCTAACGAGCAGGACTGCCGATGGATGTCCGCAAAGACGGGAACGCCCCCCGCGAGCAAGACCATGTTCACCACATCGACGATGGTTAGCGGGGACATGACCACCGCCTGGCCGGGCCGGATCATTTCCTTCAAACCGAGATAGAGCCCGGTTCGGGCCATGGGAACGCAGACGGCCGCGTTCACTCCGAAGCGGCTGCGGATCGCTGCCTCCAGCTGAGCCGGCAGCCCGGCAGAATGTCTCCGCCCCGAAAAAAACTGCCGCAGGGGCACAGAGTAACTGGAAGCAGAGGTGTAGAGACGGTAGCGAGGGTGAGGCGACCACCGGCTAGACATGCGGCACCGGGCATTCCGATGCGATGCGATGAGCGTTGGCCATAACGGTGAAGGCCATCGGGCAGGCGGGTATCGTCGGCAATACACTCGCATCTACAATGTGGACTCCCGGCAGTAATGCCAGCCTTCCCAGACGGTCGGTCTCGAGCGACTGAGGACGAGCCCTCATTGGAAAAACTCCGCCGCTGTGGTAACCGCCGCCCGGGAGATCCAAGTGCGGCCGGAGTGACACCGGCATTGCTCGCAGACACCCCCGATGGAGGAGCAGTTTTCCGGCGACAGCCCGGCTGATGCGCTCAGCCTCGGGATTTGACTGGCCCTTGATGTGCAACTTCAGTCCGCCGCCTGTGGACAAAGTGAGTGTCAAGCTTGAGGAGACGCTCGAGTGCAGGTACCCAAAGATGACAAACAGACGCGCTGCTGCTGCACGCAGAGCCGGAGCCAGAGGATATGAAGCCCAGCCCAGCTTCAGAGCCAGAAGACGCCGATACAGATCGCTGAAGCCATAAAACTGAAGATGCACGGGATGTGCGCAGATCAAATCATCCTCAATCTTGGCCACCAGTTGGCACAAAGTGTGCATTTTCTCATGAAATACCGCTCTGTCGGGGTGATACCTGAGCAGGGGTAGGGTGAAAATGTCGCTGTGAAGGACATGCAGCGGGGTGTCATACAGTCTCAATGAGGACAGAACAATTCGGGTGGTCTCGAGCAGGCCGGCTGCCAGCAGGATCTTCCGTGCCCGGAAGGTACGGGAGCTGCCGTCAGGCAAGACACGGCAATCGACTCGAATCTGACCCTGTTCGAGGGAGATTCTTTCCACCACCATCCCAGGCTCATAAGAAATCAGTCCGGCGCGAATAAGGCGTCTGAGAGTGACCTCCGCTGTATACCTGCAGTCGTACGGGCAGCCATAGAGACAGAGTCCGCAGTAGCGGCAGCCCTTCCTCCCGTTGCTTTCGTCGGCGCGCACGGCGAGCTGCGGATATTCAAATTGGAAACCTGCGCGCTCCAGCTGCTGACGGCCGGCGGAGAGATCAGCGTAGAGTCCTCTTGCCTGGGAACTGGGGTGCAGTGCCTGTGGGAGAGCACGAGGCGCCGCCGGAGTTTCAACTGTTCCTCCTCCTCCCTCCGGGCCATCGCACAAGAGAACGCGCACTGCGTCGTAATGGGGAGAGAGTTCGCCCGATGAAACGGGCCATTCCATCAATTCTCGCCCAGGCAGGGCCTGTATTACCGCTCCCCAGACGTTGCTGAAACCACCGGCAGCGAACGAACGATGAACGGAAGCCTGCTGCAGTTCCAGAGGTGTAGCCACATTCACGGCACGGAATGCGAAATCCGATCCAAAGTACAACTTTCGAGGAATGCCGTTCGCTGCGACAGGTCCGGTTTGTCTGACTGACTCAAGCTCGTCTTCTTTCCAGTCCTCGGATTCGGCAGATGCCAGCCGTGATTTCAGCGACAGTGCGTTTTGGTCCGGAGTGAGTCCGGCGTCGAGGACCGTGGGTCTGCAGCCTCGTCGAACCAGCGCCACCGCGGCTGCCATGGCGCTCAAGCCAGAACCGATAATGTAGATCACTGCTGGGCCTAAGTGGTGTCAGGTCTTGAAATTTTCCTTCTGCTCGCCTGGCGCCGCCGTGCGAGCCTTTCGAGTCAAAATGAAATTCTCAAGACCTGACCCGATTTTCCTGTTAATCCTTAAAAGTCAACTCCCGGAGATCAATCTGAAAGCGCCGCAGCAGATCCAGAACTTCCCGGTTGGAGAGGAGCCTCGTGCGCTGTATCTGGCGTCGACGCCGCAAAGCCCCTGGCAGAAGCTTGACTGCGCTGAGATATGACCATGCGAGGTTCGGCAGCACCCGGCTCCAGCCGTAAGCTCTAACAAACCGGCTGGCCGAACCCTGACGCTGAAGCGCCGCGTAGGCGTGCCAGAAGAACCGGCGCAGTGACCAGTAAGGATTTTGCAGCAACAGCGGCAGGGTAAAATTCTTGATGGCAAGCAACAGCCGGTTGCGTTCCACCAGCATTACCTTCAACGGCGAATATGCTCCAGCGGTGGCAGAATGGCGGTGATAGACCACTGCGGTTGGGACATACCAGGCTTTCCATCCCAGAAGCCGGGCCCGCATTCCAAGATCGGCATCATCTCCAAAGGCGAAAAATGTTTCGTCGAAGCCGCCGGTCTCCTCCAATACCCTCCGATGGTACAGAGCGGCACAGGCATCGGGCCACAGGATCTCCTCTGCCCGGTCGTACTGGCCGGTGTCCTCTTCCATGGTGCCGCGACCCCGATTCTGGCCATCCCAGTAAATCAGGTGGCCCACCTTGTCAATAATCCCAGCTGGCTCCGCGAATAGGATCTTGCTGCCAAGCATGCCGATTCGGCGCGCCACGTCGCCATGTTTTGCCAGCTCCTCAAGCCAGTTCGGCTCGGCAGCGGCATCGTTATTGAGCAGTGCGATCCATTCTCCTCTCGCCTCGGCAAAGGCCAGATTATTAGCCTTACAAAAGCCGGTATTTTCCTTCAGACAGATCACCTGCGTCCTAGGCTGCCGCTCAGCCCAGGCACGCAGGCAATCGGTGCTTCCGTCGGTAGAGCCGTTGTCCACCAGGATGAATTCCCGCTCTGTCCAGGTTTGCCGTTCCAGCGTCGAAAGACAGTCGTCAAGAAATTTCAGGCCGTTCCAATTCACCACAATGACGCTGATGAGGGGACGAATGGTGCTGCTCCCTGCCATGAAAAACTCCTGAACTGCGGCGATTTTATCCCCCCGACCAAACCCGTTCAATCAGGAAGACCGATCCCAAAATCCAAGGGGATCCTCCGCGTCTTCGCGCCTTGGCGCCGCGAAGACGCAAAGGCGCCAAGACAGGTGTTATGTCCTTGTCGAGGTGGCAAGGATTTAAACGTCTGTAGTACGGTGGAGTGTCCAGATAAATGCCTACGACAACCCTGGATTGAGGCGCGAGGATAATCTCCCTCAGGAAAAAGGGACGGCCACGCTCATCTTGCACTTATAATGGCTCGACGCTTGACCTGGAAGGTTCGAGTCTCGACGCTATGCCTCCCACGCGACGGATCTTTTCGGTGATGCACAGGCTTCAATTGCTGGTTGGCTATCTCAGGCACTCCTGTGTCTGCCCTGGATTGCCTCCCACAGCCATCATCGCGACGACTCACCGCTGCAACATGACCTGCCGGATGTGCCTCCGGTCTGTGAGTGCATTCGACGGCCCTAATATGGAATTCGGTCTTTTTCGGATGATCATTGACGCTTGGTCACCCTACCTGCGCTACCTCTCCCTGGATGGTCCCGGCGAGACGACCATGAATCCGGATGCCTTCCAAATGATCCGATACGCCAGGTCGCGGGGAATCCGCGTGATGTTCTCTACCAACGCTGCGCTCATGGACGAGGCCATGGCAGAAGCCATCCTCGATTCGGGAGTCGACCTGATTATCTTCTCGGTGAACGGCGTAACCCCCGAAGTTTACCGCACCGTTCACGGCCGACCATGTTATGCGAAGACCGTGGAGAACATTCGCGCCTTCCTCGCTCGCAAACTCCGGCGGCGGGCGCCCGTTCTGGTCTCTCTCCAAATGGTTCGCCTGCCTGAGACGCTGCCGCAGGTGAAGGCATTTTACAGACAGTGGCGCGGGGTGCCCGGCGTTGATTTTGTTCGAGTCAAGAAGGACGTCGTGTGTATCAAGGGAGCGTGTATCGAGGATGATCGGAGACGTTCGGCCAGGCGCAACCCATGTTCGCGGCTTTGGCACGGCCCTTTGTTTGTCGAAACTAACGGCGATGTGTACGCTTCACCCGGGATCTTGTACAAAGCTCAGCCCGTCGGTAACGTCATCGAGACTCCCTTGATGGAGATTTGGAACAACGAACGGATGCAATCGATGCGCCGCGCCCACCTTCGCGGAGATATCACCGCATTTCCGGAGTGTGTCGATTGCGCTTACCCTCGTCCCCGGTTGCCTTTGATTCTAGCCGGATTCGTGCTGGAGCCGTTTTCTGTCGGAAAACTCGTTCCTCTTGCCGAGAAGCTGGCTTTCTGGCATCGTCTGCCGTTATTCGAAAATGCCGGGCGGAGATCCGCCGCTAACCCTCACGAGACCGGCGACGGCACCGCCTGATGAGCAGGCGAGCAGGAGCTCTTCTCAGCTGGATAGGTGCCTGCCGGTATCTTCTTTCGGGCAACGACGATGAGACTGTTTCCCCAGCGTCCGAAGAGGAAATTGAACCCGCTGTAAAAAGCTTTGAGCACGATCCGACCCCATTTGCCGCCCAGAATCCGGAGGGCTGCGGGACGGTTAATCAACGGATAGATAAACCGCCTGAAGAATGGGAAAAACCTCAGAACATCACTTCCGAAGGGCAGCCAGCAGGTGAAGATCTGCCATTCGGCCAGTGTCTGGATACTTGAAAAAATCTTTCGGACTTCCCTGCGGCTGAACCGGTAAACGTATCCGCCCGCCGGATCCCAGTTTTCAGCGAGTCCAAGCTTTGCCAGGAGGCGCACTAAGATGGAATCCTGGCCCTCGAGCAGAGCGAAGCCTTCACGAGATATGCGCTCCAGTTCGTAAAGTCCCTTGACCGGTCGCGCCAGGTGATGCAGCCCGTCGCGCACTATTGCCCAGTCAAAGGAACCGTCGTGAAAAGCGAGTGTCTCGGCATCCACGCGGAGGCACTGCAATGTGGAATTACGGACGCGCGCAGCCTTCACACCAGCATGGGAGAGATCTGCGACCGTGACGATCGCGCCCAGCCCCTGGAGGAGGTCTGCCTCCTCTCCATCCCCGCCGCAGACCGAAAGGACCGTCTTTCCTGCGAGAGGCGTGCCGATCATCTCGATCATTTTTCGCAAGCGATATCCGTTCAACCATGCAACAAACAGGTTGCTGTTGTCGACGTTCCGGGGCTGGGCACAATAGTGCTCCCTTTCGTGATATTCGATCTGCCGCGACTTTTGACCTTCCATCTGGTTCACTCACCAGCCTCGGTCTTACATCCGGTTGCGCGCCGGATCGCCGTACGCGTCTTACCTGTGGGGCTATTGACGCCTCTGTCAGGGCCCCGCGGGAACTTACGCGCGAGACTGCAGGGATGTTCATTTCATTGGAACAGCATGTCGGTCTGGACCGTTACCGTCTGGTTGGAACTGGCGTCTGATGCCTCAATCAAGAGCTTCATCAAAGGTGGAGATCACCTGTTCCTTCCCATCCTCAAAAAGACGAAAGTTCTCCCTCTTGAGACTTCGCGCAGGATCTCCATTCTTGTCCAGGGCGATCACCTCCACAGTCACGAGATCCACGTCGACACGCAAGACCGTGGGCTTTGCGTTCTGAGCCGCAGCTGGCCGCACTGCTGACAAGGAACTCCCAGAGAAATGTGCGACCAGTGCCAAAGTACAACCGTAGACTATCAGCGTCGGCGCCGATCGGGATATGTCAGCTATGATTGCCATCGAAGCTCCCTTTGTTCCTTTGCGCAAGTGCAGTCTAGTTCACTTGCCGTTACGCGGGTTACAAAAATCACGCTGCCAATCGAGCATGGCCGCAGCCAAAGGAGTTTGTCGTTCCTTTGCGTCTTCGCGCCCTGGAGGTGGCTTTTTTAAGAGCCACCGCTAAGATGCAGAGGTGCCCAGGCAAGTGTTGCGTCATTGTCGAAATGACAAGGATTTGCAGGTTTGTAGAGGTTTTGTCAATGGCCGTGGATTTTGAGGTGATTGCGGCTTGAACTCGACCGACGCTACGCTTATTTGCCGAGCGTATCCAGCTTATCCCATAGCTGCTTCAGGTCGGTGGCGCCATTCTCATCCGGGGCCCTGAAGCTCTGGAATTCTTTCTCATCTGACGCATACAACAGGTCGATCGATTTTCCGCGCACCCGGAGCTTGAGATCTTTGAAGGGCAGGCGAAAGCCGTGCGATCCGTTGCTCGAGCGATACTCCACTTCTAGGTAACTAACGAGCAGCTCTCCCTTGCAGCTGCCGCGGAAAACACCGTGGTAGTGTTCCACTGCAAGACGGTGCACAAGTTCCACGGCGCGTCGCCTCTTTACTGTGTCCCGGTCAGCATCGCTCATAGCGCGCAGAGCCGGCTTCGCGGTGTCATACACCAGAGAGACCTTCTGGCCGTCATAGAACTCCCGACTCTGTTCGAGGTGAAATCCGTCTTTGCCCCTTACAGCGAGGATGTGATTCCCGGCGCCTATGCTTTCGTCCTCCACCTCGCCATTGCGTCCCACCGGCTGCCCGTCCAACATCAGGACTGCGGGTTCGCCCAGCCGGTAGACTGTCAGGGTCGCTTTTGCGACGGCCTTCTTGGCTTCCACCTGGCGGCGGAGTTCGGATACGGTCGGATCGGAAGGATTCGCCTGCTCCAGCTTTGCCAGGGAATTCAATGCCTCGTTATATCTTTTCTCGCCCAAAGCTGAATTGAAGTTCTGAGCGATCCGCTGTGCCTCGCCGGTCTTCACGCGCCACTCGCGGGCTTGGGAGCTCTTGGGGTTTTCGGTCAACCATTGATCCACTGCACTCTGCGCCGCCGGGTATTTGCCCTGCCTGAAGAGTTCCTCCACCTGTCGAACCCGCATCTGATCGGTGGCGGCTTCGATTTGCTCGGCCTGCCTTCTAGCCAGATCCTGGGACATCTCTGAGTTTTTGGCTTCCCAGCGCCTGCGTATCGCCGCGGTCTGCGACAAGTTGGGATGAAGTGACTCGGCCTTGTCTATCTTGGATTTTGCGCCTTGAAGGTCTCCCGAGCGGATTAGGGTCGAGGCGGCGGCAAGCAGGCTTCTTATTTCGCCCTCCTGCCGGCTGTGACGCAGTGAAGCGGCCTCAGCGTCGAACTGCGCTAATGCCGCAGTGGCAGGTTGACTCGTGGGGTAGATCTCCAGAATCCTTCTGATCAGAACCTTGCCCTCTTCGTAGCGACCCTGCTCGGCAAGTTTCCGCGCTTCCTTGAGCAGCACGTCCGCCGTCGTTGCCTTGTCGTTCGTCGATGCGGCAGCAGCTGAATCCGTCGAACCTTGCTCGTCGGCCGGTTGCGATGAAGCATCCCGGGATGCATTGGATGATTGCTCTTGGCTTGCTCTCGTTCCGAAGGGAAATGCTCCCCTGATTTTGTAGGCGACATTTATCAGCAGAGACAGCAGGAGAATAATGATGCAGGTCCAGATCACATACTGGGCCAGGTCCCTGCTTCTTGCGATTCTTGCCCTCAGGTCCTTGACCCACCGGGCAGGAGCGGTTCCAAAGGAACTGCGGCGTGCGGGATCCTCGCTGGTTACTGCCTGGTCAGGCGCACTCTGAGGAGACTGCGCGGACTCAGGCCCCGCAGTGCGATTCGGTTCAGGAGCCGCGACCATCTGACGCGGCAGGGCAGGTCTCTCCGCTTGCCGACCTGCTGCCATCCCGATACTTTGCTTTGGACCGCAAAGCACTGCGGCCGCCGGCTGAGGGATGTTTTCCGTCTTGTCTGCGTGTTTGAAGCGATTCGATCCAGTGCCAGAAGCCACAGGATCCCTCACAACGGATCGCTCCGCCGGCCAGCCGGAAGGAGTTCCACTGCTGCGGCTGGTAAGGCCCAAGGTATTGTCGGACTTTGGTGGTCCGGATTCTCTTTCTTCAGGGTAGTCGCGTGCCTGCTGCTCTTCCGAAACGGGATTCCTGAGTCGCCACACTCGTGGCATCCCATCATCCTGCCAGGGCGGACGGCCGACGTCGGCGGCAGCCTGCTCCGATGGTTTTTCGGTCCTGCCGACTCTGTTTGTGTCCTCTGCTTCAGGCCAACAAGCCAGAGGACGTTGTGCGCGCGCTTTCTCTGCTGCCGGCTCCGGAGCGATTTCGCTGACCGGCGAGGGAGGTCCGGTACGTCCGGCGGTTACCTCAAGAGGAGAATGTTGCGCCCGGTCCTGTTGCTCGCCGACGACGTCTAAGACTTGGGAGATGGGTGAGGCTTTCCAGGAACGTCCCGTCTCCGCAATGCTCGACTCGTGCGTTCTCGAGCTCTCCAGAAACGATGCCAGAATCGCTTCCTGCAACTCTCCGGTTCCGCCAAAATCGCCCGCGGGCCCATTCGCACTAGAAGCCGTCATGTGATCAGCCGGCTCGGGAGAAGGCTGCAATGTCGCGTCCGTACATTCCACAAGAGACTCGTCGGAGTCATCTTCGTCGGAGTCATCATCTGATGAGGCTGGGCTGTCGAAGGAAGCATTGGAGCTACCTGCAACCAGGCTGACCGGTGGCGGCGCTTTCGAAGCGGCTTTGATGGTGGGATGCTGCTCACACAGGGCGCTCATCAATCTATTGAGGGACGCATAGTCTGTCTTTTCTTCACTGTTGACGACACTCTGTATGCCCTTGAGCAGCTGTGTCAGCTCGGGAGAGGCGCCAGGACGCGCGACCGCCTTCTTTAGGCGCGGCAGAGCCATTTGAAGCTCGATCTGCATGAATTCGGAATCCTCTGTGATTTCCTCCAGTGCTTCCCCGCAATCCCTTGCGAGATCCGTCATGCTCTTGTACCGGGCCTCCGGCTCCTTTTCCAGGCAACGCGATAGAATGGAAGACATCCCAGGCGGCACGTCCGGCAATTGCTCCGGCGCCGTCAGGAGGGACTTATAGAGGATGTTATCCAAGGCCTTGTTACCGTCTTTGTCGTGAAAGGGATGAGTGCCTGTAATCAACTCGTAAAAAACAATCCCGACCGAGAAGACATCGGAGCGCTCATCATAACTGGTTCCCCGAACTTGCTCAGGGGAAAGGTAGATCGGAGCGCCGAAGCGGACACGCGGCCGTGTCATATAGGGTCGAAGAAGGTGGGCGATCCCAAAGTCGAGGATCTTTACTGTCCCATCGGGCTCGACGTAGATCTTGTTCGGTTTGACATCCCTGTGAAGGATTCCGTTTCGATGGGCATGCTTGAAGCCCTCAACGATCTGGACCATCATCGAGAGCTTGTCCTCGACTGAAGACTTGAGATTCTCGATGAAAAGGGTTCGGAGATTCTTTCCCTGCAAGAGCTCCATCACCACGTAAGTAATGCCGTTGTCTTCTCCAAAGTTGTGGACCGCTACGATGTTTGGATGCTGCAACGTGGCAATCGATTTGTACTCGCCGTGGAAGCGCGATTTCTCGGTCGGACTCCACCTGATCCCTTCTCCAATAGTTCGGATCGCAACCGTTCCGCCAAGGATATCGTCGGCCGCTTTGTAGACTGACCCCAGCGTCCCTTCACCGAGCTTTTCAAGGATGCGGTATCTACCCAGCTTTTCAATCATCTTCAACTCTACGCATTAGTTAAGAACCGGACCGCTGTCTGCATAGTACGGGGGGATGGGACTGCCTCTATCCTGTTCGGCTACACGTCTCTTATCGGCTTGAGATCATGCAATTATCAGCAGATTCTTTTCCCCAAGCCGATCTGACAACGCCGACCAGCGAACCCCTTATATGCTGAAACTGAATTGGTTATGGGATGGTATCGTGATGCCTTTGTCGTAGAGGAAGGTGGCAAACGAAGTGATCCTTCGCCATTTCTGAAAGGTGGGCAGTCGAATTGTTCTTGTGAAGGAAGATGAGGGCTACCACAAACCCTTGCCACTTCGACAAGGATGCAACACCCGTCTTGCGCC
>DASQID010000160.1:0-6720 GCA_035631775.1 Acidobacteriota bacterium | reverse complement strand
CGCCCCACGCGCCGGTCTGATGGCCGAGACCACAGGACTTTCCATTTGGCCAAATTGTGAAGTTACTTTTGCGCCAGCCCTTAGGGTCACTCAGGACATGGTATGATTCACTTCCTCTCCACAAAGCGAATTTGTGCGAATGGGGTTTCGCCTCCCCATTTCTTCTTCATCTGTCAGGAGGAGTCCAAAAATGGATCCATTGACTGTTGAGAAGCCCGCTGGAACGAGCAGCATGAATCCTCTCACTCCGGATGATCTTCGCCGAATAGACGCCTACTGGCGAGCATGCAACTATCTTTCCCTCGGCATGCTCTACCTGAAGGCAAATCCCCTGCTCAGGGAGCCTCTCAAACCGGAGCATTTCAAGAGCCGCCTAATCGGGCATTGGGGGTCCGATCCCGGCCAGAGTTTCGTCTGGGTGCACCTGAATCGGCTGATCAAGAAATATGATCTGAACATGATCTACATATCCGGCCCGGGGCACGGTGCTCCAGCCACCCTTGCGAACTGCTACCTCGAGGGAACATATTCCGAGGTCTACCCCGACATTTCCCAGGATGCAGAGGGCATGTGCAGATTCTTCAAGCAGTTCTCGTTTCCAGGTGGGGTGGGCAGCCATTGCACACCCGAAACGCCCGGCTCTATTCACGAAGGGGGCGAGCTGGGTTACTGTGTGTCGCACGGATTTGGTGCGGCATTCGATAATCCGGATTTAATCGTCGCCGTTGTCGTGGGGGACGGCGAAGCCGAAACCGGTCCCTTGATGGGATCCCTGAATTCCAACAAATTCCTGAATCCGGTCCATGACGGCGCAGTCCTTCCAATTCTTCACCTGAACGGCTATAAGATCGCAAACCCAACAATCCTCGCCCGCATCACCCCGGAGGAACTGCACAGTCTCTTCCGCGGTTTCGGGTGGTCTCCGTACTTCGTCGAAGGAGATGATCCCGCGACCATGCACCAAAAGATGGCGGCAACGCTCGAGGACTGCGTCAGACAGATACGTTCCATTCAAAGCGAAGCCCGACGCAACGGCGCCGCAGTACGTCCCCGCTGGCCCATGATCGTACTCCGGGCGCCAAAGGGATGGACGTCTCCGAAGGAGCTCGATGCACACAGACTGGAGGGCTACTGGCGCTCCCATCAGGTACCCATTCCCGACGTTGCCGGCAATCCAGAGCACCTCAGGATTCTCGAAACCTGGATGCGCGGTTACAGGCCGGACGAGTTGTTCGCTGAGGACGGCGCTCTCGTTCCTGAACTGAAGGGACTGGCTCCCGCGGGCAGCCGGCGCATGAGTGCCAATCCCAACGCAAACGGCGGTCTGCTGCGAAAGCCGCTCCGACTGCCCGATTTCAGGAACTACGCAGTGGCTGTTCCGAGCCCGGGTACATTGAGGGCCCAGCCGA
Organism: Acidobacteriota bacterium; assembly: GCA_035631775.1. GTDB lineage: Bacteria > Acidobacteriota > UBA6911 > UBA6911 > UBA6911 > DASQID01. Next base: position 5,311 of record DASQID010000160.1, on the reverse strand, counting down.
CGCATGTGCTGGGCCAATTCCTGAGGGATGTCATGCGTCGGAACATGACCAATTTCCGGGTCTTTGGACCGGATGAGACGGCCTCAAACCGACTCGACGCCATTTACGAGGTCACGAAGAAAACCTGGCTCGCGGAGTTGAAACCGGAGGATTCCGACGGCGGGGAACTCTCACCGGAGGGCCGCGTGATGGAGATGCTCAGCGAGCATACGTTGGAGGGGTGGGCAGAGGGCTACGTTTTGACCGGCCGCCACGCTTTCTTTTCGACTTATGAGGCTTTCGTTCACATCATCGATTCCATGTTCAATCAGCACGCCAAATGGCTGGAGAAATCCAAGACGGACGTGAAATGGCGTGCTTCTATCTCGTCACTGAATTTGCTGCTGACCTCCACCGTCTGGCGTCAGGACCACAATGGCTTCACCCATCAGGATCCCGGCTTCCTCGACGTGGTAACCAACAAGAGCTCGCTGGTCACCCGAATCTACCTGCCTCCCGATGCCAACTGTCTTCTGAGCGTGGCAGACCATTGCCTGCGCAGCGTTGACTATGTGAACGTCATTGTGGCCGACAAGCAGCCCCACCTGCAGTATCTGGATATGGATGCCGCAATCAGGCACTGCGAGAAGGGAATCGGCATCTGGCCGTGGGCCAGCAACGACGGGGGAGCGGAGCCGGACGTGATCATGGCAAGCGCGGGCGACATCGCAACGATGGAAGCGCTCGCCGCTGTTGCCATTCTGCGCGAGAAACTGCCGCAACTCCGAATCCGCTTTGTCAACGTCGTGGATCTCTTCAAGCTGCAACCCGCCAGCGAACATTCGCACGGCTTGACGGATCGTGACTTCGATTCCCTGTTCACGGTGGAAAAACCCATCGTCTTCAACTTTCACGGTTACCCGTCGCTGATTCACAAGCTGGCATACCGCCGCACCAACCACGCCAACCTGCACGTGCGCGGCTACAAGGAGATGGGTAACATCAACACCCCGCTCGAGCTCAGTATCCGCAACCAGGTCGACAGATTCGATCTGGCAATCGACGTCATCGACAGGGTTCCAAGGCTCCGGGAGACCGCGGCGCACATCAAGGAGTGGCTGAAGGACCAGATACTCCTTAATCTTGCTTATGCCCACGAACATGGCATCGACAAGGCCGAAATAAAAGATTGGAAATGGCCGCTAGGATAGTTTCTGTTCCGAAAATAGCGAGGCCTGGGGACGACTGCCCCACTCCTGGGCCATGGCCGAGCGTCGGCACGGCCGATTTTCATGCGCTTGGGTGCGCGCCCCGCGCATGAGATACCGTCGCGAAACTCCCCTGCCGAGGAGGAAGCGCCCCGGAGGGGCGCCAGCCAATAGCCCCGGGCAAGCGAAGCGCGGCCCGGGGTTCGGATCGTCAAATAGATCAGAGCCCTGAAGGGGCGACAGATAGCACACAGCATACAAAGGTCTTTCGCCCCTCCAGGGCTCGACGTTATGCTATATCCTATCCGGGGGCTTGCGCCCCCGGCTACTTGCTCTGGCCCCTCCGGGGCCTACGCGGCCTGACCTCACGCGCGATTCGTGGAGTTTCGCGTCTTGAAGATTTCAGTTTGCGCGTACCACGCTCCGTCGGAGGGCAGATTCGGAACCAAAATTAAATTTTCAAGACCTGACACCCTCGCTGCCATGTGGCATACTATTTGAAATGTCTTGTGGGCGGCGGCCCGTGCTGAATGACCTGCCGCCCACAATGCGTCTCAGGCTGCTCTCCAGGCACGAAGCGTCATCTGTGATTCACAAAATCCCCCCATGTCGCTGACGAAAACAACAGGGGGATGGAGTGCTCAATCACGCTGCCGTATCTGAACCGATTTCCGCCTTTGCTGAGGATGTCCGTTCGGGCTTGACCGCGCCCGGGCAGAAGGAGTTACCGTCCAAGTACCTTTATGATGATGTCGGCTCAGCCTTGTTCGAGGCGATCTGCGTCCTACCCGAATATGGCCTCAGCCGCGCCGATGAACGCCTGTTACGCCGACACGCGACGGAGATAGCGGACCGGCTCCCCAAGCCGATCGTGGTCGCGGAATTGGGCTGCGGCAGCGGGAAAAAGACCCGCTGGATTCTCGAAGCGATCTCCCGCCATCAATTCACGCAGTACCGTCCCATCGAGATATCACCGGCCGCGCTCACCATGTGCCGCCGAGAACTCGGCGGCATCGATTCGGTAAATATTGTCGGCCTGGAACGCGAATACCTGGACGGTCTCCGCGAGGTGGTTGAACGGCGAAAACCCGGCCAGAAGATCCTTCTGCTGTTTCTGGGAAGCACGATCGGAAATTTCGAAAGCCCGGCGGACGCGAGGTTTCTTTCAGAAATACGCAGACTCCTGCGGGCCGGAGACTCTCTCTTGCTGGGGACCGATCTCGAAAAGCCGATTCCGGTATTGACTCAGGCGTACGACGATCCGCTGGGGGTTACGGCGGCATTTAATCTGAATCTACTGGCCAGGATAAATCGGGAGCTCGAGGGGGATTTCAATCTTCGGGAATTCGCGCACTGTGCCAAGTTCAATCACGCAACGCGGAGTATCGAGATGCACCTCCGTTCGAAGCGCGAACAAACCGTCAACATCGAGAGGGCGGAGTTTTCAGCCGCATTCGAGGAGGGCGAAACAATCTGGACCGAAAGCAGTCACAAGTACTCGATGAGCGAGATCCTGCGGATAGCTGAGATTTCCGGCTTTCGCTGTGCCGAACACTGGATCGACCGTGAATGGCCATTTGCGGAAAACCTCCTGATTGCCGAATGATCTTCGCGGCCTGCGAGTGTCAAAGAACCCTGACGAGACACCTGCATGGTTTTCCTGTGGCGACGGGTCAGTGACCCGTCGCAGTGACAACCTGCGCCGGTGTTGCGACAAGAGACCTAGAAATAGCGGCAATGTGTAAACAAATGCGATGGTCTTGTCCCAGCCGTTACCCGGACGTGTCACTGACCCATAAGCGCTAACCTACGCTCTTGTGCCGTCACAAGTCGCACCCTCGACTTGGGCCTCGCGCCGACGGGCTTGCGGGCCGCAGCCAGAAAGGGCGAGGCGGCGGGCGGGCATCTGCGATTTGAGAATCAGCTTTGCATCCTGGCTGACAGCCCGGACGTGAGGCGTCCCGTTAGGGACGCAGAGATAATAGCCAGGCACTTTAGTGCCTGGACTTCTGAGGCACGCATTCCGCAAGTCCCGTAGGGACGGCTGAGTTTCCGATCACTAATTGCCCACGTCAGTCGTCCCTGCGGGACTAATTAGTTTCCGTCGCGAAGCTCCTTGGCCATGCGGAAAGCGCCCCGGAGGGGCGCCAGCCAATAGCCCCGGGCAAGCGAAGCGCAGCCCGGGGTTGGGATTGTCAAGAAAGATCAGAGCCCTGAAGGGGCGACAGATAACACATCGCATGCAAAGGTCTTTCGCCCCTGCCTGGGCTCGATATTATGGAATATCCTATCCAGGGGCTTGCGCCCCCGGCTACTTGCTTGGGCCCCTCCGGGGCCCGACCTGACGGGCGATTCATCGAGTTTCGCGACAGAAACTAGATAGAGCACGGCAGGCGGAAGCGACTGGTTAAATGCAGTTGCGCAGGGCAAGTTCCACGGGATGGGGATTCAAATAGACCTGCCCGGCAAGATAGGCGACATTCAGCCTGCGCACGTGATGCTTGAGGAGGGTAAGGGGAACGATCAAGGGCACGAAGCCCTTCCGGTACTCTTCAATGCCCTCCTGCAGCTCGATGCGTGCCGCGCCGTCCAGCTGATTCCTCAGGTAGCCCGCCATGTGCTGCAGGACGTTTACATGCCTCCCACGCGCGGCCACGATGCTCAATGTCTGCATGAATTCTTCTTCGTAGGAAGTGCGTAGCGCCTGTTTCGGCAGTTCCGCGCCGCAAGCCACGAGTTGCCCGAGACTCCGATAGGCCCGGGGAGCATGAGCCAGCAGGGTCAGCTTGTGTGCCGTATGAAACTCGATCAGGCTTCGAAGCTTCCATCGGGAACTCCAGAGCATCCTCAGCCGCCGGAAGGCAAACACGCGTTCTATCCAGTTATCGCGCGTGCGTGGATCGCAGAGTCTGTCCTCCTCTATGACAGGCAGATTCGGAAAGCGTGCCAGGAGCGCCTCGGCAAAGATTCCCCGGCCGGATCGGGCCGTCATTCGGCCGGGATTGTGGACCCGAACCCCCTCCATGCCACAGCTCGGCGACGAGCTCTTGAGAATGTAGCCGCTCAGCTCCTCGGTGCCCAGGCCATCCACGCGCCTCTCGGAGAAGTTGTGCATTTCCTCCGTGAGATCTCTGCCACTCTCCGGCATGATCAGGCGCCTGGTGCCTCTAATCATCTCGAGATGCATGGTCTCGCGGGGCGTCCCGAGCCCGAGTTCCACCTCCGGGCAGACGGGTATCCACTCGAAATACGTTCCAAGGGTGTGGGTGATAAAGCGATCCTCTTTGTGGTCCCCGTCGTAACGGACTTTGCAGCCGAGCAGGCAGGCAGAGATCCCTATGCGGATGGAGGATTCACTGAGCCTCTCGAAATTTCCTTCCGCTGGGAGCTTCGGCGAATTACTTCTTGCGGACGACCGGTTCGTCGCTTGCGATCTTCCCATCCAGGAGCCTGATGGCACGGTGCGCGTGCTGGGCGATGTCGGCCTCGTGCGTGACGAGGATGATGGTGTTGCCGCGCGTGTGCAGGGTGTCGAACAGCGCCATGATTTCGTTGCTGGTTGCCGAATCCAGGTTCCCAGTCGGCTCATCGGCCAGAATGATGGAAGGATTGTTAACCAGTGCGCGAGCGACCGCGACGCGCTGGCGCTGGCCGCCCGAGAGCTCGTTGGGCTTGTGATACATGCGTTCGCCCAGATCGACGGCCTGGAGAGCCTTCATGGCGCGCTCTTTTCGCTCATGGGCCGGTGTCCCGTTATAGATGAGAGGAAGCTCGACGTTGTGCAGGGCGGTGGCCCTCGCCAGGAGGTTGAAGGTCTGGAAAACGAACCCGATCTCCTTGTTGCGAATGTGTGCGAGGTCGTCGTCGTTCATTTCCGAGACCAGCTTCGAGTTCAGAAAGTAGTTTCCCTTCGAGGGTGTGTCGAGGCAGCCGATGAGGTTCATCATGGTGGATTTACCGGATCCGGACGGCCCCATTATGGCCACATATTCGCCGCGCCGGATTTCAAACGAAACCCCTCTCAGGGCGTGGATCTCCTCCGCTCCCATGACATACGTCTTCCAGAGATCCTCGGTTTTGATCAGGACATCGTTCTGGCCAGTGTTTCCGTTGGTTCCGCTCAT
>DASQID010000159.1:0-4877 GCA_035631775.1 Acidobacteriota bacterium | reverse complement strand
CATCCGGCCGGATCGAGTTGAAGATGAACGCGCCGGCACCGTAGCTTCCAGCGTTCTGCAAACCCGATGCGTTGTCCAGCGAGTGCGAGAAGGTGTAGTTGAAGTCCCATTGCACACTCCCGAATCGTTGTCTCAACGAGGCAGCCATGCCATGGTAGTTGGAGTATGCAACCGTGCTCCAGGTGGCAAGTGCGCCGTACTGGGGCTGCATGTACAGTGTATTCTGGTCGAGACCAAATCGAGCCAGATCCAGATCGGCTTGAAGATCTGTCCAATCGTTGCCGTAGAAATTGCGCGCTATCCAGAAGATCGTCTGAGTAGGCGTGAAGTTAGCGGGAATGCGGTTATCGCCGTAAAAGTCGACCATTATATCCCTGAGGTTTGAAGGGAAAATGTTGTCAAAGTACGGCATCGTAGGCACCGCGGTGCTTCCCGGCGGCCGGGTCTGGCGGATCTTTTCGAGCGTGGTTGCCGCAGTGTACCAGTCCATCCCGGACTTCGGATCCTTCAGGTTGTTCAACTGCATCGGATCCCGTTGGGCAAGGAGGTTGCGCCCCAATCGCCCCTGGTAGGATGCCTGGAAGAACAGGCCTTTCGGCAACTCGCGCTCAAACGTGAGAGTAAACGTGTACTGCCTGGGCAGCTGAAGCGCCGAATCCAATGACGACTCAATGCGCTCGCCCATGTCAACCGGCACCGATAGGGGGAATTTCAAAGAATTGGGTACCTTTATCTTCGGCAGGCTCCGGACATCCTGACCATAGCCTGTGAACAGTGGTGGTGGTTTAGTCGTCACATTGTAGGTGTTTACCGGGATGGGCTGGCTGGACGAGAATCCCAGCGTGTTGTTGTTGTCAAAAAAGGTCGCGAGCGACTCACCAAAGTAGTCATTCAGGATTGCAAATCCGGCGCGCACTACCGACTTGCCAGAGGAGCCGAACAGGGATCTCATCCAGCTGCTGCCAAAATTCGGCGACCAGGCAATGGCCGCGCGCGGTTGCCATCCTTTCTTATCCCAGTCATACATCCCCGGTTTTCCGTTCGCTGGGCCGGAGAGATTGATGGTGACGGGATCGTTGAACGGAGTTCCCGCAGCCGCGCCCGCCAGCCGTTTCTGGAAGTATTCACCGAGGGGCAGCACCGGCCTCACCTCCAAGCCGTTCATTTCATATACCGGCCGACTTACGCCATAGCGGAGGCCGAGAGTCAATGTGACATTCGGGGTGAACTTCCAGGCGTCCTGGAAATAAAGGTCGTAGTCCTCTGTTGCGAAGTCACGCTTGGAGGGCGTGCCAGGCGGGAGAAGGCTCCCATCCGCACCAAAAATGAAATTGGCAGTGTAATTGGACAACCGGCCAATGAGCGCCGCCGCCGCATTTTGAGTGTCAGATACCGAAGAGGTACCCATGAGCGGCAGGTTATTCGCCGCAAGATAGGCGCTCACAGGATCCGACAAGACATTGCCCCCCTGCTGATAGCCAGATGGATTCGTCGTCTCGTCGTCATACGCGCCGGCGTAGTTGACCCGGTTGTTGCGGATCATGCGAATGTTGACGCCGAATTGCAGCGTGTGACTGCCTTTCAGCCAGGAGACGTCGTCCACGAAATTGTGGACAGGCGTTGTGCGCGCGATGGTCCGCGTGTACGCATAAGGCTCGTAAATAAACCGGAAATGCATCGCATTCGCGCCGCTGTCGCCCAGAGAGCTGAATGCCTGGTGCGTCAGCCCGTAACGGAAATTGTTCACCACCCTGGGATTCAGTGTCCAACTGTGGCCCACGGCAATTCCACCCGGATGCGACCAGGTGTTGGGTCCCGGTGTGTCCGGGAACTGTGCGGCCACACCGGTCAGGTCGTAGATCTGGGCAAGGCGGACAAAAGCGGTCTGCTTGGAATTGACGTTCCAATCAAAGCGCAGGATGTTCGAATTCAGATTGACGGGAGTAGGCGCATTGAAACGATAGCCCGCGGTGTTTATCCGGTCCCCGACCGTGAAGTCGTTGGCAGGATATCTCTGTGCCGCACCCGCCAGGACGTTGACGGCCGTTGGGCTGATCCCCACCGCCGGGAAGATCGCATTGAGCTGAGCCGTTGTCAGGGTTTGCACCGTTCCGTTGGCATCGACATATTTCAGCTGTCCCTGACCCAAGCTCGGCAGCGGGACGACCCGCACGACATTCAGGGCGGTGGTGTCGCGCCGCCCTTCATAGCTATACAGGAAGAACAGCTTGTTCTTGATGATGGGTCCGTCCACTTCTCCACCAAAGGTGTGGCGGAGGAGTGGTGTGCGAGGCACTTCAGGAACCGCGCGATTGTTGAAAAAGCTGTTGGCCGTCATGCCGACGCTTCTATAGAACTCGAAACCCGCTCCATGAAAAGCATTGGTGCCGTTCTTGGTGACCAGATTGACCTGGGCGCCGGAGGAACGTCCCAAATCGGCATTCGGATTGAGGGTCGCAACCCGGAACTCGCGGATTGCTTCGGAATTGAGCCTCAAGACGGTGCCCGACGACCCGGTGGTAGTCCCAAAGAGGTCGTTTGTCTGCGCCTCATTGACGTCCACACCGTCCAGGGTGACGTTCGATTGATCGCTGCGCGCGCCGGCAACATAGCCATCGCGCGTGACGCCCGGCTGCAGGGTGAGCAGGGACTGAATGTTGCGCGCCTCGAGCGGAAGCTCAACGATCTGCTGCGTGACGAAGTTGTTTCCGAGCGAAGCGTCCTGCGTGTTTACCGCCACAGCCGCTGCCCCGGCTTCTACCGTGACAGTCTCGGAAACGTTGCCCAACTCCAGCTGGACCTTCACGTCGGTCGGCGATCCGACCAGAGCCTGCACGCCGCTGACAACCCGCTTTTTGAATTCCTTGTTCTCCGCCTCGATCGTGTAAGTGCCCGGAGGTATCAGCTCGAAACTGAATGTGCCCAGCTCCATGGTTACCTGGGTGCGGGTTAACCCGGTGGCCGGATTGGTTAGAGTGACCGTAGCGCCCGGAATAACCGCCCCCGACGAATCGGTCACTGTGCCGCGAATTGTGGACATCCCTGCCTGACCCGGTGCAAGAGTGGCTGCGCCGAAAAGTGCAAGGAATGCACACAAACATGCTATTGACAGGCGAGACAAAGATCTCATGCGGTTCCTCTCCTTGAAATCTTCGATGCCCTGCCAGGGTTCCCGAGCAAATAGAAGAATAGTTAAGCAAGTCTCCGAACTGTCGGACACGAACAGCTGCACATCGGCCATCGGACTGCTCCGGGCGATGGCGATGCAATTCCCGTGATGTACTCTGAGAGCAGAAACAGCCCGAGAAAGAAGTTGCTGGCCCGCCTCAAAAGCTCGGACGACAGCGCGAAGCCCTCCCTCGAATGAGAGAAAAATACTGACTACAACCGTGTCTTGTCAACTTCAATGTGCAAAAAGCCACCGCGGCTCTAACCCCGGACTCTTCATGAAACAATCTCCGGAGAATACGCGGGACAGAGTCATCTGAAATGCTGCCAGGACCTGACCGGCCGTGAACTTTGAGATCCTTGGCGTTCTTTGCGCCTTGGCGGTGAGCTTTTAAAAACATACCGCTAAGACGCGAAGAGCGCCAAGGAAGCAACGAAACATACAACTTGAGTCACATGGCGGATTGGCCTATAAGAACAGGCACGCGGATCAATGTGTGTCCCACTAAGACAGCAGCCAGCTATCTCCAAGGAGGCTCAGGTGATCATCGTCCTGCTTTTCCTGCTGCTTTGTCCTGTTGCGGGCCTCGCCCAGCTTTCTCCCCAGCAGGTGCTCAACATTCGTCAGATTTCAGACCTACGATTTTCACCCGACGGCCGCTTCGTTGCGCTTACGGTGACAGAGCCGGTCAAGGGGAACGAGCGCGATCGAAACATCTGGCTGCTGGAAGTATCTTCCCGGAAGCTCAGACAATTGACCTTCTCGACAAAGTCCGAACACTCCCCGAAATGGTGCCCCGACGGGCGACAGCTGGCTTTTCTGTCCGACCGTGACGGCCAGACGCAGATCTATTTACTGCCCATGGAGGGAGGGGAGGCGCTCAAGTTGACGGAAGGGAAAAACGCCGTTCAGTCGTTTGAATGGTCGCCCGATGGAAGGCAAATCGCATTCCTGGCTCCCGAAGCGAAGAGCGAGGCCGATGAGAAAAAAGAGAAAGACAAGGACGACGCACGCGTCATCGACCGCGACGGCAGACATGCCTGCCTGTGGCTCATAGCTCTCGATCCGAAGAAAACGCGACAGCTCACGACAAAGAAGTGGCGCGTCGCCGACGCCAAATGGTTGCCCCAGGGCGACCGGATCCTGGTCTCCGCCACGGACCAGGCAGAGACCGGAGAACCTCGCGATCGAATCTACACCGTCTCCGTGTCCGACGGGCGCATGGTTGAAATTGCCAATCCCGGAAGACCCTTTTCCCAACTCTCCGTCTCGCCTGACGGTTTGAATGTCTCGTATGTGGCTCCGCCCAAGGACGGCCCGTCTGCACACGACCTGTTCCTGCAGGCTCTCGATGGGGGCGCCGCACGCAACGCTACCGGAGGAAGCATCGACCGGCCCATTGGGCCCTATGTCTGGATGAAAGATGGATCTCTCCTTGCCTCGGTGAGTTCAGGTTTCAAGAGCCGCCTCCATAAAATCTCCGTGGACGGAAACGAAATGGCGCTTTCAGGATGGCCTGTAAATCCATCGGTGTTCACAGCGGCCGAATCCGGAGTCGTGGTTTTCGTGGGACAGAATGCCACCAGCCTCCAGGAACTTTGGCTATGGGATGGCAAAGGCAATCCGGAAAAGGTGAGCAGTATCCAGGAGAGCTGGAACAGGATCTCACTCCTGCAGCCTGAATTGTCCCTGTACAAGAGCTTCGACG
>DASQID010000158.1:0-2356 GCA_035631775.1 Acidobacteriota bacterium | reverse complement strand
CGGAACAGCGTCTGTTGAAACAGACATGCCGCTTTATTGGAGAAAAGAGCATCCCGGACGCTCCTGACCAACGAGGTCACAGCCTTATCCATTTTGAGCTTCTTCAAGATCTCATCCGGCAGCTCAGCGCGCAGAAGGTCGTAAGCCAGTGCCATTCCGAGCAAGAGAATTCGTTGAACGTGAAGGCTGCTGGCTTCCGACCATGTTCTTGCCCAGTCCAATCCAGATTCCGATCGTGCAAGTTCGGCGACGCCACAGATCCACTCCAGCCGCTCCCACAGGTGCTTGGTGCCATGGACGCAAACTGCCAGCAGCAGATCCTCCCGTGAAAGTGCAGGCACCTCCGTTCCTGAAAGATCAACGCACTCCAGTCGCTTCCAAAGGTCATCCGTTCTCAACTGAAAGCCATAGAAAGGGGGAGCAAGTGCCCAATGAACCTCGACCACGAGCTTGGTCTGCCTGTGCGTGAAAGACAGGTCGCATTCAGATTTGAACAATACGGACAACTGTTCCTGCGAGACGGTCACCGAAGGTACAAATCCCGCGCTTCTCAGGATCTCATGTGTCTTCCACACATCGGACTTTCGGACGAGAATATCCAGGTCGTCGATTCTGCGCAGGGCAAAGTCCCCGTAGAGATACGCTGCCAGGGCAGGTCCCTTGTACGGTATGGCCGTTATGTGAGCATTCTCGAGCAGCTTGAGGAGACTCAGCAGTTCCGCCGTCAACAGGAGGTTGCGCCTGGCGTTCTGTTCGAGAAGGGAGCGCAATCGGTCAGGTTCGCCGGGAGGCACCAGGCCGGCACAATACTTCTCAAGCCGCCTCTCCAGAAGAAACAAGATTCCGTGTGACTGAGCGGTACTTAAGAGGTAGTCCCAATTCAAATCCTGTCGCAACAGCGAGCACATCCGTGTCCTCGTGTCCTCATCGATTGTGACGCGGGAGGCACACAGAATGAGTTCCGCTTCGGGGCAAGCCATATCAGACAGGTGACGGACTTGAGATCGCAGCTCAAGAGCTTGAACTGACGCTGGATTTGGCGTCCGCCCAGTGAATCAGTCCGGGAAGGAACCGCCCGTGCAAATCGGGATGGTGGGGCAGAACGCGAGCGGTGTAGCCGTTCAGCCCACTACCCGTGCACGGAACCTCGGTTGCCTCGTAAACATAGCTGTCCCCTTCCTTCTTGACAGGACGCATCGCAATGGAGATCGGCTCCTCGATCTCACCGGAGGCATTCACTCTTCCTAGGCACAGCTCGACGACCAGATCTTCGGGCTTGAGTGCGCCTGAATCGACGCGAGCCCGATAGGTTATCAATTCGCCCACGCTGATGGCCTTCGGCAGGCTTACTTCGAGCAGGCTGATGCGAATCCCAGGCCAGGCTTTGCGCACTCTCGCTTTCCAGTCCGCCAAAGCCTTTGCCCGGCTGGCTCCATCAGCCAGCAATTGGCGGTGAAGGGCATGCGCATTGAGGTAGAAGCGTTCCGTGTATTCCCGCACCATGCGATGGGTGTTGAAGAAGTGGCACAGGGTTCCAATGGAGGCCTTCATCTGTTTAATCCACTCCCGCGGAATCCCGTCTGAGCGGCGGTCGAAAAACTTGGGCATCACATCGTGCTCGAGCAGCTCATAAAGCGCGTCGGCTTCCAATTGATCCTGGTATTCGCGGTTGTCATAGGTCTCGCCGCGACCGATAGCCCATCCAACGGGACTGGCGTCGGCATCTGTCAGACGCCACGCTTCATCCCACCAGCCGTCCAGCGTGCTGAGACTGATGACGCCGTTCGCCACCGCTTTCATCCCGCTCGTGCCGCTGGCTTCGAGCGGCCGAAGTGGAGTGTTCAGCCACACGTCGGCTCCCTGCACCAGGTATCGCGTGACGCTCATTTCGTAGTCTTCGATAAAGACCATGCGGCGGCGATATTCGGGTTCACGGATCACGGAAGCGATCTGCCTGATCAACTCCTTACCCGCGTCATCCCGCGGGTGCGCCTTGCCGGCGAAAATGATCTGAACCGGCTGGCCCGGATTATTGAGGATACGTTTGAGGCGTTCTCTGTCTTTCAAAAACAGTGTGGCGCGCTTGTATGTGGCAAACCGGCGGGCGAAGCCGATTGTCAGGGCGTTGGGATCGAGCACCTCCTCGGACGCATCGATTTCGGACTTGGGCACGCCGCGGTGCCTCAACTGGGCCTGGAGTCGCTTGCGCGCGAAGGCTACGAGGCGTTCCCGGCGTCGTTCGTGTGTGCGCCACAGCTCTTCCGCCGGGATAGACTGGACGCGCGACCAGATTGCGCTTTCCGCCGGCTGCTCGCGCCAGCTTGGTCCCATGTAGCGGTCGTAGAGCTGGTTCATT
>DASQID010000157.1:0-21462 GCA_035631775.1 Acidobacteriota bacterium | reverse complement strand
CTTCGTTGCCGCTCCTCGACGATATACACCGATATCGCCTGCGTCGCGGCACCTCGCATCTGCCCGCCCCAGGAGCGCCGCAGGCGCGACGGTGCTCGCGCCAAAATGTGAATTTATTCTTGCGCCAGCCCTTAGAGGTGGCTTTTTAAAAAGCCACCTCTAAGACGCGACGGCGCCAAGACAGGTCTTGTCTCCTTGTCGAAATGACAAGGATTTGAAGGTTTGTAGTACGATTGGTTGCGGCGATGGCGCCCCATGCAATTCGTGAAATGAGCGACGGATGTGGTTTAATAAGGCCACCATGATAAGAGAACCGGCGGTTGCAGGGCAGTTCTATCCGGCAAATCCCGCCTCGCTGCGCAGGGTATTAGAATCGCTCCTGGAAACGCACGAACCGCTGCTGGAAGCCAGAGCGGTCGTGGCGCCCCACGCAGGATATGTCTATTCAGGGGCAGTGGCCGGAGCGGTTTACGGCAGCGTCAAGCTGCCCAAGCGGGTAATCATATTGGGGCCGAATCATACGGGCAGAGGAATTCCACTATCCCTATATCCATCCGGCGAATGGCGCACACCGCTCGGCCTGGTCGCCATCGATGCCCGCATGAACGATCTGCTTCTCGAGGGCTGCGCTGGGTTGCATGAGGACCGCGCCGCCCACATGCGCGAGCACTCCCTGGAAGTTCAAATCCCCTTTCTTCAAGCCCTGGTACCGGAGTTCACTTTCTCGGCGATTTGCGTGGGAACAGGGGACTTTGCCTCCCTGGACGCCCTCGGACACGCCATCGCACTCGGCATACAATCGCTGGGAGAATCGGTGTTGATCGTTGCCAGCTCCGACATGACCCATTATGAGCCGGCTGAGGCGGCCAGGGAGAAGGACCGCCTGGCGATCGATAAGGTAATCGCTGTGGATCCACGCGGGCTCCATGATGTCGTGATTGAGAGGGACATCAGCATGTGTGGCTTCGCTCCGGCTGTATCCGCACTGACCGCCTGCCGAGATCTGGGTGCGAGTTCGGGCAAGCTCATCCGTTACTCAAACTCCGGAGAGGTAAGCGGCGACTACGACCGGGTTGTAGGCTACGCGGGTATGGCTGTTTCTTAGTCATTCACGATCAACCCACGATTTACGATGGGGAAGCGCCCGCGATTGTCCGATCTCCAGTCGTCAACCCGCAATCGTCAATTTCAGGCGATGGGCGTGGCAGATGGCCACTGCGAGTGCGTCGGCGGCATCGTCAGGCGTCGGGATTTCCGGCAGATTCAAGAGAAAGCGCACCATGCCCTGGACTTGGCTCTTCTCCGCCCTGCCGTATCCCACGATTGCGTTCTTGATTTCCAGTGGGGAGTATTCGCAGACACTCAGGCCCTGCTGGGCGGCCACAAGAAGGGCCACGCCGCGAGCGTGTCCCAGTCGCAGCGCCGATTGAACATTCGCCGCATAGAAGATCTCCTCGATGGCCATCACCTGCGCCTTCTCGCGCAAGAGGATTGCGGTCAGATCGGTGTGAATCTTGAGCAGGCGCTCGTGAAATGGCCGCCGCGGCCGGGTCTTAATGGCTCCGAACAAGACCGAGGTGTGGTGAGTTCCGTCGCTGTCGATGAGGCCGTAGCCGGTGGCTTCGCTTCCGGGATCAATTCCCAGTATGCGCATCGCAGGTTATGAGGCAGCCTGAAGCTCGGCCTCGTCAATGTCGAAGTTAGACCAGACGTTTTGCACGTCTTCGTGATCCTCGAGGGCTTCCATCAGCTTCAACATGGTCTGGGCGTTCTTGCCCTCGAGCTTGACGTAGTTCTGGGGAACCATGGAAATCTCCGCGGCGGCCAGCGGAATCTCCTCTTTTTCCAGTGCAGACTTGACGGCATCGAAGTCGTCGGGCGAGGTGAAGACCTCGAAATTCTCGCCGTCCTCTCGCATGTCGTCGGCGCCGGCACCGATGACGATGTCCATGAGCTTGTCCTCGCTCACGGCCGCTTTTTCGACTACGAGATACCCCTTCCGTGCAAACATCCAACCGACGCAGCCGGTTTCACCGAGATTCCCTCCGTTCTTGGAGAGGATGTGCCGAATCTCCGCGACCGTTCTGTTTTTGTTGTCCGTCAGGACGTGCACATATATCGCGACGCCGCCAGGTCCGTACCCCTCGTAGTTGACATCTTCGTAAGATACGCCGGGAAGCTCGCCTGTTCCCCGCATGATAGCGCGCTTTATGTTGTCGGCCGGCATGTTGTTGGCTTTCGCGGTGGCAACCGCCAGGCGAAGACGGGGATTGGAATCGGGATCACCGCCACCGTTGCGCGCTGCGGCGGTCATTTCCTTGATCAAGCGCGTAAAGATGCGTCCGCGCTTGGAGTCTGTCGCCGCCTTCTTATGCTTGATAGAATGCCACTTCGAATGACCTGACATAAGAGACTCCTTTGCGTGAAAAGCTACTTATTCTAACATAGGTGCGATCCTGAAGCCGCAACTCATCATGAAAGTGGCTGGTCGTCGATCCGTTTGCCTTGAGGGAATTTGACGATTTGTGATTTGCGACTTACGACGGGAAATCGCCAGTGGTTAATACAATCGTCCATCGAGAACCGTCATCATGAATCAAGCGCAGATCCTGGAGTTATTCAAAGAGTCCGGAGCACTGCTTGAAGGACATTTCAGACTGACTTCCGGCCTCCACAGTGACCGCTACCTGCAATGCGCTCTGGTGTTACAGCACCCCCGCCATGCCGCTGCGCTGGGGAGCGCGCTGGCTGATAGCATGAAGGAATTGGCCGGGACTCCTTCGCTGGTGATCGCCCCTGCGCTGGGGGGCATCCTGGTCGCCCACGAAGTTGCCCGGGCCCTGGGCGTTCGCGGCTTGTTTGCCGAGCGGCAGGACGGGGTACTCAGGCTCCGTCGAGGTTTCCATATTGGGTCCGGCGAGCGCTGTTTCGTCGTGGAGGACGTACTCACCACTGGCGGCTCAACGCGTGAAACGATGGACGTCGTGACTCACGCGGGCGGCATCGTAATCGCTGCCGGATCCCTGATTGATCGCAGCGGAGGCAGAACTGATCTCGGCGTTCCCAGAATTTCCCTGGCAGTTCTGGATGTTCCAAACTATTCACCGGAAACATGTCCCCTATGCAAAGGCGGAAGCCAGGCTATCAAACCCGGAAGCCGGCAGTGACCGGCAGGAACATTCGTCTCACGCTGGCTTACGACGGCACCGAATACCATGGTTGGCAGGTGCAAAAGGGAGCGCCGACAATCCAGGGGATTCTCCGCAGCTCCATCCAGAAGATCACAGGGGAGCCGGTAAGTATCGTGGGGAGCGGCCGCACGGACGCCGGGACACATGTCCGCAGGACTGTGGCCAACTTTGTGACAAACTCCCGGATTCCGCCCGGTCAGCTTGTTCGGGCTTTGAACAGCAATCTGCCTCGGGACATTCGCGTGCTTTCCGCCCGGCTCGTGCCTGCCGGCTTTCACGCGCGTTACTCGGCACACTCCAAGATCTATCGATACCAGATATACCGGGGCGCGGTGCTGCTCCCACACCTGGCGCGCGAACATTTTCATTATCCCTATCCCTTGGATCTTGCCAGGATGCGGGAAGCGGCGCGTTATTTTGTCGGAGAGCACGATTTTGCAAGCTTCGCCGCAGGCACCCCCATGAAGAATACCGTCCGCCGCGTGTTTCGTTGCGAACTGAAAATCCGGGGCCGCAGACTGACCCTTACCGTGGAAGGAAATGGCTTTCTGCATCACATGGTGCGCAACATGACCGGAACGCTCCTCGAGGTGGGTCGCGGCCGTTTGAGCCTGACGGAATTTCAAGAGCTCTTCGAAAAGCGGGACCGCAGCCTCGCAGGCTTCACTGCTCCTGCCCACGGCTTAATCCTGCTGAACGTCCGCTATTGAACCAGAACCCAAGTTGCGTCGGCGTCCCTTACGTATTGGCGGTTTACCTTGAAACCCAACCTAAGGGCTCGCTCAAGAATAACTTCACATTCTGCTGCAGGCCCCCAAGCCCGCTGGCGAGGAGCGAGCAACAAAGCCAGCGGACCTGCGGGCCTCAGCCCGAAGGGGCGCGGCGGCGGACGGGCATCTGCTTCGTTGCCGGTACTCGACGATGTACACCGATATCGCCTGCGTCGCGGCGCCTCGCATCTGCCCGCCCCAGGAGCGACGCAGGCGCGATAGTGCTCGCGCCGGAATGTGAATCTATTCTTGAGCGAGCCCTAACGGACGCAAGGGCGCCGGGAATCTCAAAGATCACGATCGGTGGACTTTTTTTGTTATGATACGCGCCTATGTCGGGAATCGAAGGCCTTGTCACGCCCGGGACACCGGAAGCCGGCTTGCTGAAGAAAATAGACTTGCGCAGGCTTCCGAGGCACATTGCGGTAATCATGGACGGCAACGGACGCTGGGCACGGATGCGCAAGCTACCGCGCGTCGCGGGCCACCGTGCCGGCATCGAGTCGGTGCGTGAAGTGGTCGAAACCTCCGCACGCCTGGGCTTGGAGTTTTTGACCCTATACGCCTTCTCGGTCGAGAACTGGAAGAGACCGCGCTCGGAAGTTCGCACTCTCATGAGGTTGCTGAGGGAGTACATCCGGCGCGAACTCGACAGCGTTCACGAGAACAACATCAAGTTCAAGCCGATAGGGCGAATTCAGGAATTGGACGGGTCCGTCCGGAGGGAACTCGAACGGGCTATGCAAACGACCAGGAACAACACGGGCATGGTCCTCAGTGTCGCCCTCAATTACAGCGGTCGCGCTGAACTGGTTGACACCATAAACCTGCTGCTCGGTGAATGCGGACGCAACGGCCACCGCACACCAGTCAGCGAGGATATGGTGTCCGATCATCTCTACACGTCAGGCATCCCGGATCCCGACCTGCTGATCCGAACCAGCGGCGAATTGCGTATCAGCAACTTCCTGCTCTGGCAGATCGCCTATTCGGAGATTTATATCACCGCGACCCTATGGCCGGATTTCAGGCGCAAGCATCTTTTTGAAGCCATTCTCGAATATCAGAAGCGGGACCGTCGTTATGGCGGAATATAAGGATTGACGATTTAAGATTTACGATTGACGATTTCCGGGCAGGAGACCGGTTAAAGAACACCGGCCAGGTAGTGCTTCTCATCTGAGCGCAGTCGACACGTCACATACTCCTATGGCCTCTGAACTCTCCAAGTCGACAATCGTTCCATCATCCGGATCCGGTGATCCCTAACCATGCTATTGCGAATTGCTTCCGCCGTCGTGCTTGTTCCTGCCGTGATCGCAGTCGTGGTTTATGCCTCGCCGGTCTGGTTTTTCCTGGCATTGGGGATTGTGGGTAGTCTCTGCCTTTACGAGTACCTCGGCTTGGTCCGACTGATGGGGCTACACAGCCAATCCTGGTACGGCTACGCGGCATTCTGGATTCTCCTCGCTGGTTTCCGGCAGACGTGGATTCCCCTCACGGCGGTGCTTTCGGTAGTACTCCTGGTAGGTTTCCTCGCCGCAATCTGGCGGAGGGATGCCCTGCGTGACAGCGTGTTCGGCTTGATGGCAAATTTGCTCGGCGCCTTTTACCTTGCGGTGTTTCTATACCCGGCCCTCCCGTTGCGCTTCGATTTCGGGGATCGGCAAGGGCTGCACTGGTTTGTAGTGCTTCTCGCAGTCATCTGGATCGGTGATACCGCGGCGCTCCTCGTGGGCAGGGTCATGGGTCGCACACCGTTTGCGCCTCTCCTCAGCCCCAAAAAGACAAACGAAGGAGCGGTGGGCGGATTGCTGGCGGGGGTTGCGGCAGCAGTCGTACTGCAGCATTTCCTTTACACCGAATTGCCGATCCTCCATGTCGTGGTGCTGTCGCTCATCGCGGGCGGCTTTGGCCAGTTGGGGGATCTTGCCGAATCCCTTCTGAAGCGGGCCGCACAGGTCAAGGACAGTTCTCACCTCATCCCTGGACATGGCGGCGTGCTGGACCGAGTCGACAGCCTCCTCTTCGCGTTTCCGGTCAGCTACATTTATCTGCTGCGCCTGTACTCTTCCTAAGTACACGATTCCGCAAATATGGTGACGTATTTTGTGGGACGCAGAAAAACGCCGCCTTTAGGACGCTGTGCTCTCGGCGCTACCGCGTGCAAACGCGCGCTGGACAAGTTATTCTTGCGCCAGCCCTAAGCCAGTGACACATGCGACCGTCGTTTCTCGACCGGTCAATCTGGAATCAGAAGCGTGGCAATGCGGGTTGACTTCCGATAGAATTGGCGCTTCGCAAGGTAAGCTGGATGAAAGCGATTTCTTTGCTGGGTTCCACTGGATCAATCGGCGCCAACACCCTCCGGGTCGTTGCAGGCTTTCCCCGCGTCTTTCGCGTTGTGGGTTTGAGCGGGGGCAAGAACACGGCTGCATTGGCGGATCAGGTCGAGACCGTTTATCCAGAAATTGTCTCGAGCCGCAACGAGCACACGGATGCTGAGCTCCAGGGCATTCTGCGGCAGCGAGGCTATCCGATGTCGCGGACGCGGTTTGTCTCGGGCGTCGAGGGCAATATCGAGGTCTCTTGTCATCCGGAAACACAGCTCGTGCTTTCTGCCATCACCGGCGCCGCCGGACTGCTGCCGACATATCGGGCGCTTGAGAATGGCAAATGCATCGCACTCGCCAACAAGGAAACGCTGGTGATGGCGGGCGAAATTATGATGCAGAAGGCCAGGGAACGGGAAGCCGAGATACTCCCAGTGGACAGCGAACACAACGCAATTCACCAGTGCCTGCGCGGCGGCCGCCGGAACGAGGTGCGTCGCCTCATCCTGACCGCCTCAGGAGGCCCGTTCCGGGAAACTCCGAGCGACAGGTTTCACGCCATAACTCGCGAAGAAGCCCTGAATCATCCGACGTGGCGCATGGGCAAAAAAATCACGATAGACTCCGCCACGCTGATGAATAAGGGGCTGGAAGTGATTGAGGCATCCTGGCTCTTCGGCGTCCCACCCGATGTAATTGACGTGGCAATCCACCCCCAGAGCATCGTGCACTCCATGGTGGAATTCGTCGATGGCTCACTTCTGGCGCAGCTTGGACCGACGGACATGAGGATTCCTATTCAGTATGCACTGACATACCCTGAACGCTGGAACTGTCCACTGCCTTCGCTTGACGTCCACCGCCTCTCGAAGCTGGAATTCTTCGAACCTGACCGCGAGAAATTCAAGTGTCTTGGTCTGGCTTATCGAGCTCTCCGAACGGGCGGCACGGCCCCGGCCGTACTCAACGCCGCGAATGAAGTTGTAGTTGAGTCGTTCCTGAATGATGGGATCGGGTTTCACGAGATCCCTGGAATCATAGAGGCCGTCCTGGATGCGCATCCGCCGGGGAAAGCATCGAGTCTGGAGGCAGTCTTAAAGGCCGATGCCTGGGCCCGCGAAGAGACTGCTCGTCTCTGCCATTCTCGGGCACAGGTTTGAGCCGGGTTGCTTCACCCTTGATTCTCAGGGTCGATCAGAGGCCTATCGAAAAATCTCCCGCTTTAGTGCATCATTAAGACAGAATTGCGGAGGGAAGCCCGGATACATGCTGATCACTATTCTGGCATTCATCGTGGTGCTTGGCATCACAATCACAGTGCACGAATTCGGCCATTTTGCCATGGCAAAGCTCCTCAAAATCCGCGTGCTCGTTTTCTCATTTGGATTCGGTCCGCGTCTTGTCGGTTTCACGCGCGGCGGAACCGAATACCGGGTGAGCCCGTTTCTTCTCGGCGGCTATGTGAAAATGGCGGGAGAGACCTTCGAAGAGGAACGCCAAGGCGCCCCAGACGAGTTTCTTTCGCATCCGAAGTGGCATCGGTTGCTGGTGTATTTGGCAGGGCCCTTTATGAACGTTGCATTAGCTGTTGCCATCCTGTCTTTTTCCTACCTGGAAGGCATTTACGTTCCGCGCTATCACAAACAGGCACCCGTCGTCGGGCCGGTGACAGCCAATTCCCTTGCTCAGCGGGCCGGCCTCGAAACCGGAGATCGGATACTCTCGGTGCGTGGGAACAGTGTCAGGACCTGGGAGGAGATGGAAATCGCACTCGCCACCGCGCCCAGAGACGCGCTGGATCTCGTCGTGGAACGAGGCAATGGGAGGCTGCGCCTGCACTTGGATCCACCCAATAGTGAGCAGGTTGACCCGAACAGTTTGGGATTCAAGTTTTCAATTCCCAGAACAATTGTCGCCGCCGTAGATCCGAAGTCGCCGGCACAGGCGGCAGGATTGAAAGACGGAGACGAGATTCTTTCTGTCGAAGGCAACGGGAGAGTCGGCAAGGATTACGACGAGATACTGAACATCATATCTGCGAGCAAGGGGATCCCCCTGCATTTTGAAATAAGGCGCCCCGGTGAAATCCGGCATACGGGGAGCATAGGGCAGAATGCGATCCCTGAGTTGCCTGAGACGGGAAAGATCCTCCGTTTCACGATTACTCCGCAGGAGAAGGAAGGCAGGGTTGTTATCGGCTTCGTGCCCGAGATCCCGGCCGACCTCGAAAAGTACGGCTTGGGTGGGGCGATTGTGCAGTCCGTCAGACGCAATTACGAGATGTCCGCACTCACTTTTAGAATCATCGGCAGGATTTTTCGAGGATCTGCCTCAGTCAAGACGATTTCCGGACCACTTGGCATCGCCCAAATAGCAGGGAGCGCTGCCAGGACGGGCAGCGCTCGCGTATTCTTCGGATTTCTCGGGCTGGTCAGCCTTCAGCTCGGGGTATTCAACCTGCTCCCCATCCCGATACTGGATGGCGGAGGGATCGCGCTGCTTCTGGTTGAGGGCATCATCGGGCGCGATCTCAGCTTCGGAATCAAGGAGAAGATCATACAGGTAGGCTTCGTATTTCTGATCCTCCTGATGGGCTTCGTCGTGTTCAACGATCTTTCAAAGATCGTTGATTTCGATAAGCTGAGGCTGTTCCGCTAGCTGAAGCTCTTCACCGCTTCCTGCTCATCATTGTAGACCTGGAACACGGTCAGAAGCTTCGTGATGGCCAGCAACTCCTGAATCTTCTTGGTCAGCTTCAACAGCTTCAACTGCCCGCCCTGATTCGTCACCGTAGTAAAGGTGCTCACAAGCTCGCCAATGCCGGAGCTGTCGATGTAATTAACCTCGGCCAGATTGAGCACGATTTTCTTCCCGCCGCCCTTCAGCACTTCGCGCACGGTGTTTCGAATGGCCATGGTCCCCTCGCCAAGGGTGATCTTGCCGCTGCAGTCCAGAACGTGAACATCCCCGACAGTGCGTGTATCGATCTTCATAGCTCCTTTTCTCCTTAATTTGAAGACACCTTTTTCACCATGTGTACTTCCATGCCCCCCTGGGAAAGCGGCCGGAATTCAACCTCATCCATAAAGGAACGGATGTAGAATATTCCCCGCCCACTCGGTTTCAGCAGATTCTCGGGATCCAAGGGATTTGGCAGGTCGTCGACCCGGAAGCCGTGTCCTTGATCTTTGACCCAGATCTCCAGATGATCGGGTGCAACCTCGAAACAGATATCGACCTTTTTGCTCTGATCCAGCCTATTTCCGTGCTGAATCGCGTTGGTAACCGATTCCCGGACTGACATCCCAATCCAATGGGCGGTATCCTCATCGAAGCCCATGAAGCTGGTGATGCAATCGGTGACGGTCTGTACGAGATCGAGGTATTCCAGCGCACTGCCGATACTTACCTCAATCTTGTTGGCTGTTGTATTCATCCGGTGGCATCAACAAGACTGGTACTGGATTTACGAGGGGCGCTCCTGCACACGCCGGCGTCATATTAATTGGCTATCTTCAGTACTGTCAAGCCACAAAAGAACATAACCGGTCACGACTCGGGGGTTCTCAGGGCCGGTGTGCCGTCGGCCTGGCAGCCGGGAAAGACACCGCTCCCGGGCGCCGAAGACCCGGTTACCAGTCACGGGTTATCACTGCAACGCAGGCTGATTTCGCTTTTCCTGCGTGACTCCGCCTCTCTGTAATGTAAAACTATGAGCCCATGAGTCTATGGATTCGGCGTTGGGGCATGGCAATCCTGATGATGGCGGCAATTTTCATTGCTTCCGGCACGCCTGGGAATGACCTGCCGCAGCTCGGCCATTGGGACCTGTTTGCAAAGAAGGGTGGCCATATGCTGGGGTATGGTCTCCTGGCCATAGGCTATCTGCGAGGGCTGGCCAACGGAAAGCCCATCACCTGGCGCCAATGCGCTCTGGCCGTGATCTTCTCGATACTGTACGCAGCAACGGACGAGTTCCACCAGTCCTTCGTAGCCGGACGCAATAGTTCAATCGATGACGTTATGATCGATGCAGTAGGGGCAGGCTTTGGGACCGGCATGTGGACCTGGATCAGGCACCTTGTCATGACGTGACCGTGTACCCTTCAGTGATTCAGGTTATACTCCTGCGCCCGACGTATCGTTGTGAACAGCGACCTCCAACTATTCAGATAATGGCACCCCCATGATCCGTTATTGCTCCTCGAGGCTCCGGATCCCGGAGGCGGATTTCAAAAAGGACTCCAGGAAACACCGGGAATACACATCTTGCTAGATTGTTTGCTGGGAAGGAGAATAAGAGTGAAACGGTTATTTCCATTACTGGCCATTCTATTACAGCCGGGAATTCTGCCGTCGCAGCAGACCAGAGGCTACTATCGCTTCCCTGCAATTCACGGGGACACAATTGTTTTCAGCGCAGAGGGCGACCTCTGGCGCATAGGTTTACAGGGTGGCATGGCCCGGAGGTTGACCTCGCACCCCGGTGAAGAGTCGAATCCCGCTATTTCCCCCGACGGCAAGACCCTGGCTTTCACGGCCGAATACGAGGGACCGACGGAGATATACACTATGCCGCTGGCAGGCGGGCTGCCCACCCGGCGCACCTTTCAGGGTGAAGGTGCGACCGTCGTCGGCTGGACACCGGACGGCAGGGTGATTTACTCCACAAGATACTACTCCACACTTCCCGACAGTCAGCTGGTGACCATCGATTTGATCTCAGGCAAGAGTAGCGTAATTCCGCTGAGCCAGGCGAGCCAAGGAACTTTTGAGCCGGGTGGCAAGGCCCTCTATTTCACCCGCCTCCCCTTCCAGGGAAGCCATACTAAGCGATATAAGGGTGGCACCGCGCAGAATCTCTGGAAGTATGTCGATGGTCAGCCCGAGGCTGTCCCGCTCACAGCCGACTACCCGGGAACCAGCAAAGATCCGATGTGGTGGAAGGGCCGGATCTACTTCGCAAGCGACCGCGACGGTACCATGAACTTATGGTCCATGAGGGAAGACGGGCACGATCTTCGCCAGCAAACCCGACACCGCGGCTGGGACGTAAAGTCACCCTCGCTCTCCGACGGCAGGATAGTTTACCAACTAGGTGCGGATCTACATCTCTATG
The DNA here is from genome assembly GCA_035631775.1 of Acidobacteriota bacterium. Classification (GTDB taxonomy): domain Bacteria; phylum Acidobacteriota; class UBA6911; order UBA6911; family UBA6911; genus DASQID01. Next base: position 10,049 of record DASQID010000157.1, on the reverse strand, counting down.
ACATCTCGTCTGAGAAGGACACAGCCCTGGAAATAACGCTCGCGTCGGATTTCGATCAGATGCGAGAAAAGTGGGTTCAGAAACCGATGGAATACTTGACTACTGCCCATATTTCTCCCGACGGTGACCGCCTCGTTCTCACAGCGCGCGGTCAGGTCTTTGTGGTCCCGTCCACCCAGGGCAGGCTCGTGGAGGCAACCCGGAAAAAGGGAGTCCGCTATCGAGGTGCCGTCTTCATGCCCGACGGGAAATCGCTTCTCGCGCTCTCAGACGAGAGCGGTGAATTGGAATTCTGCCGCATTCCCGCAAACGGCGTGGGCGACCCCGAGAGCCTGACAAACGACGGAAAGGTATTCCGTCTTGAGGGTGCCCCCTCCCCCGACGGAAAACTCGTCGCCCACACAGATAAGAATCAGCAACTATGGATTTACGACATCGGAGGAAAAAAACAAACCCTCGTCGCCACTTCCCTGGAAGACAACTTTAGCGACCTGCGCTGGTCGCCGGACAGCAAGTGGCTGGCTTATGTCGAAACCGCGGCCAACACATTCCGTCAAATCAAACTGCACCATCTTGCGGATGGCAGTATCACGGCGTTGACCGGCGACCGAATCGACAGCTACGATCCGGCCTGGAGCCTTGACGGAAATTGGCTCTATTTCGTTTCCGACCGGAACCTTCAGTCGGCAGTCCCAAGTCCCTGGGGTCCACGTCAGCCCGAGCCCTATTTTGACAAGACCTCGAAGATCTACCTGGTCGCTCTAAAGAAAGACTTCCGGTCACCCTTCGAGCCCCCGGATGAACTCCATCCGGAGGAGACCGGAAAGAAAGACGTCGATAAATCCAAGAGCGGTCAGGAGGGCACGGCGAAACCCACTCCGCAAATTACCATCGATGCCGAAGGGCTTCAGGCGCGCGTGATGGAAGTTCCGGTTTCTGCTGGCAACTATGGAGACCTTCTGATCAACGACAAGCGGATCTTTTACATCTCTGCCGAAAGGCCGACCGGCGGCAAAAGGAATCTGATCGCACTGGACATCACAAACAAAGAACCCAAGCCAAAAACGCTGGTCGAGGATATCCGTGGGTACGAACTCTCGGGCGATGGAAAGAAATTGATGGTCCGAAAGGGAGAAGATTTCTATGTTATCGACTCTTCGTCCGATGCGGGGGCAAAGCTGGACGAGAAGAAGGTCAATCTCAAAGACTGGACGTTTCCGCTCATACCTAGAGAGGAATGGCGTCACATGTTCACGGAAGCGTGGAGGCTCGAGAGAGATTACTTCTACGATCCAAAACTCCATGGGGTCGATTGGCCCGCACTCTTACAACGGTACCGTCCCCTCGCGGACCGGATTACCACCCGCAGTGAGCTGAGTGATCTGATTTCGCAGCTGGTGGGAGAACTTTCAGCCCTGCACATCTTCGTTGTCGGAGGTGACTTCCGAAAGGGGCAGGACGAGATCATGCCCGCATCCCTCGGAGCGGAGCTGACCCGCGATGAGCCCGCCGGTGGATTTCGCATTACACACATCTACAAGTCGGAGCCGGATTTTGTCGACCAGCTCTCACCTCTCGCAAAGCCTGGTCTGGGCGTGCGGGAACAGGACGTCATTATGGCCATTGACGGTGTTCCCACTCTGTCGGTCGCCGATCCCGCTGTGCTTCTGCGAAGCAAGGCCGGCAAACAAGTCCTTTTAAGAACGAGGTCCGGAGACAGAACAAACGATGTGATCGTAAACCCCATTTCGCCCTCACGCTTGAGCAACCTGCGATACAACGACTGGGAATACACGCGCAGGGTGAGGGTGGAAGAGTTGGGGAAGGGAGACATCGGGTACGTGCACTTACGGGCCATGGGAGGGGGCAACTTCTCGGAGTGGGTTAGGAATTTCTATCCGGTCTTCGACCGCAAAGGCTTGATCGTCGACGTCCGCCACAACAACGGCGGCAATATCGACAGTTGGATCCTGGAAAAGCTTCTGAGGAAGGCATGGTTCTTCTGGCAGCCGCGTGTGGGCAATCCAAGCTGGAACATGCAATACGCTTTCCGCGGACATGTCGTCGTGCTGTGTGATGAGCACACCGCATCGGATGGAGAGGCATTTGCAGAGGGCTTCCGGAGGCTCGGTTTGGGCAAGGTCATCGGCACCCGGACGTGGGGCGGAGAGATTTGGCTGTCATTCGACAACTGGCTCGAGGATAACGGCATAGCTTCGGCGGCTGAGACGGGAGTTTACGGCCCGGAGGGCAAGTGGTTGATTGAGGGACATGGGGTCGATCCGGACGTCGTAGTGGACAATCTACCGCATGCCACCTTCGGTGGAAGGGATGCACAGCTCGAGGAGGCGGTGAGCTACCTGCAGGGGCAGATCCGGCTTCATCCGGTCGCGGTTCCACCCTCACCGCCGCGTCCGGACAAGTCCCTGAAACAATAATGTGAAGACCATCTGCGAGATTTTCCTGCTTGAAATTCGCGCGTTCTTGGCTGTTTTCCGCAGGGTAGAGAAATCAGTTTCCTGTTCTGGAAACTATCACGGAGATTCGAAAAATGTGCAAACCGTCGTGAACTGTCGCAGATAAGTTGTGGATATCCTGTGGAATACTTTTTCTAATAAAAAACTTGTTGACCCTTTTAGGGCTATCCCTTAATCTCCTCCTCGGTCGCTGCAATTTACGAGACCTTGAACACCGGTAGAAGAGTGACGGACGGGCCTAACAAGTTTGTTCGTTGCGCTAGGAAGCTGGAGCCCGCCAGACGAAAAAACGCTGGCAGGCGTTGGCGGGAGAAAAACCCGGCAACTGGTAGCACCTTCTGGCTGATACTCGATCCCGGGCAACGGGAAAGAGGATTCCGAAAGGGTCGGGTCAAGGAATCGGAGTTGCGGCGGCCATTTTTGTTTTTTGCCCTGCCGCACGAGAACATCCCAATCGCATCAGAGCCGGCGCCACGGCCTCAAGCGCTCACGGTCCTGCGCAGTAAGGGCCGGGTGAGGCAGGTAGGCCCGCCGCCCCCGTTGATTCCGATTTCGCTGCCGGGGAAGGTGAGAACGCGAAATCCGGCCTCCTGCAACTTGCGATTTGTGCGTTGGTTTTCCTCTAACGCGAGGATCGTGCTGCTCCCTAGTGAGAGAGCATTGCATGCCAGGGTTGGACGCTCAGCAGAATCGATTTCAATGAGTCGAAATCCTCTGCCATGCAGCAACTGCACCGTTTCCACCGCGAGCCAGGGTAGATCTACCAGGGCAGTGCATTCGTCCAGAATACTGATCAGCGACATCAGATGGAGGCAGGTCTGGGGACCGTTGCCATGAGGCAGTGGCGCGGCTACCACACTGATGCCCTGCGCCGGGAGCATCGAGCGGAGTTGCCTGATCCCTGATTCGTTTGTACGATAACCGCGCCCAACCAAAAGATCCGTCGAATTTTACCAGATGATATCGCCTGCCTCGACCGTACCCGGTTCCTCTATCGTGCCGACTGTGGGAATGCCTGCCGACTTGTACCATGCCTGGTGGCATGAGGGCTCGGCCTGGCGTTGCGGCTTCGCCATGCGTAGGCAGATTGCACCCTCATCAGTGATGATGGAGGCGTCGTGACAGTACACCGCATCGAGGCTCTGTGTGGCCGAATCGGGCAGAAAGCATGGTGTGGCTCCGACTTGGACGAGTGCCCGCACAAGGGCCTGGTGACTCTCTCGAGCCTTGTCAAAGTCGGGCCTATGGTGAAAGCCAAGTTCTCGCCAACGATCGGCGTGCGCCGGCTCATTCCACCCCGCTGCTGCGGGCGAGCAAACCAGCACCCGCAGCAAGTCCCCACTCATTGACTGACCGCCGTAGCCTTTTGCACCTTGCATTCTTTTGAGATTAGCACGAGACGAGGCAGGAGGCGATGTCTAAGGGCTGGCGCAAGAATGAATTCACATTCTGCGAAGAACGCCAAGGGCACGAGAAAATCGCCTCTGGACGGCTTTTTCTACTTTACCCGGATTGCTTTAGTTTCTTGTTTTTGCCCGAATAGTCTCCTAGTGTGTCTTGGGATTTCATGCATCCCGACGGCGCTTGAAGCTGGCAAGGTCACGCATGATCTGGAGGGAGTGGACAAGGTGGACAGAAATACCAGGATCTTCACAATGTTGTTGCTCACGATGTTTGTTTCCTGCCTGTACGGTCAAGATCATCGCATCATCGCTTCTGGTGCAAAGCTCGAAAAGCTTGCACACGGATTCCTATTCACGGAAGGGCCAGCGGTCGATGCTGCGGGCAACATTTTATTCACCGACCAGCCGAACGATCGCATTCTCGAATGGAGTGTGGATGGCAAGCTGTCAACCTTCATGCAGCCCAGCGGGCGTGCCAACGGCATGTTCTTCGACGGTAAAGGCAACCTTCTGGCCTGTGCCGACGAAGGCAACCAGTTGTGGTCGATCAGCCGTGACCGCAAGGTCACAGTCCTGGTCAAAGACTACATGGGAAAACTCCTGAACGGCCCGAACGACGTCTATGTCCGGCCGGATGAGGGCCTTTACTTCACTGACCCCTGGTACAAGCGGCCCTACTGGAAACGCGGCCCGATGGAGCAGGATGGCCAGCACGTCTATTACCTGTCGCCTGACCGGCGAAGATTGGTGCGAGTCATCGATGATATGAGGCAGCCGAATGGAATTATCGGTACACCGGATGGGAAAGTGCTCTATGTTTCAGACATCGGCGCGGGCAAGACTTATGCTTATGACATAGGCACTGATGGCACGCTTGCAGGCAAGCGGCTGTTCTGCGAGCTGGGTTCAGACGGGATGACAATCGACAATGAGGGAAACGTCTACTTGACGGGCCGGGGGGTGACGGTGTTTGACAGATCCGGCAAGCAGATTGAGCACATCGCCGTCGAGGAGCCCTGGACGGCGAATGTCTGCTTTGGCGGGAAGGACCGCCGGACTCTGTTCATCACTGCAAGCAAGGGACTTTACGCGATTCGCATGAGCGTCAACGGAATCAGGAAGTGAGAACCTTTGCGAGGGCTGAACACAGAATTGCATCGTCCGTTCGACATGACTGTCACGCAGGTCAATTCAAACCAGGACTTTAGGAGCGAAGATACGGCTCGGAGGCAGAAATGAATCGAAGGAACTTTCTGAAGGGTGCAGCTGTAATCGCAGGCGCAGCCGGTTCAGGCGTCACCGTGGCGTCTATCAATGGCTCTGCTCAATCCAAGCCGCAGCGGATAGGAGGATCCTTTGTCAAGCTCAGCTGTAACGTCTTCTCCTTCAACACGCCGCTGACAGAGGGTGTCATGACTCTGGACGAGGTGCTGGAATTCTGCGCGGAACTCGGTTTCTCGGCTGTCGATCCCACAGGCTATTACTTCCCCAACTACCCGAAACTACCGCCCGATGATTACGTTTATCACATCAAGAGGAAAGCGCACCTGCTTGGTCTCGACATCAGCGGCACCGGGGTGCGGACCGACTTCACCGATCCCGACGCGGCCAGGAGAGACGAAGACGTGGAGGTGGCCAGGTCGTGGACGGATTGCGCCGTCAAGATGGGAGCCCCGGCCGTACGCATCTTTGCCGGCAGAGGGGTGCCCGAAGGTCACACGAGAGAAGAGGTTGCACAGTGGGTGGTAAGGGCTGTCCGCAGATGCGCCGATTACGGCAAAACCCGGGGCGTCATGATGGCCCTGCAGAATCATGCCGACTTCATACAGACGGCCGACGAGAACCTCGCACTTCTGAAAATGGTCGATTCGGATTGGCTTGCAGCAAATGTGGATATCGGGAGTTTCCGTACGGGAGACCCATACGAGGAGATCGCGAAGGTCGCACCGTACGCCATCACATGGCAAATCAAGGAAAACCTCTTCATTCGGGACAAGGAGACCAGGACGGACCTTAACAAGATCGCTGCAATTCTTAAGAAAGCGGGTTACAGGGGCTACATCCAGCTCGAGACGCTGGGAACCGGCGATCCGAAGAGCAAAATGCCTAGATTCCTGGACCAGGTCCGCAAAGCGATCTCATAGCCGCATAACTTCTCGATGCCGAGCCGCAACCAATGATCTCGTGATCTGGGGCGCGCGCCTTTCGGCGCAACCAAAGGGGTTGGGCGTTGCTTCGTGTCTTCGCGCTAGACGCAAAGGCGCCTTGCCGAAGTGGCAAGATGTCGTGGCGGCAAGTGTTCTATTTTGAGCGGAATTCCTCCCGGAGATGAAATACGATATTAGGCAATCAGTGGAAGACTTTTGCCGGCTGACGGTGGACGCACCGTCCAAGGGGTCACATTCGTGTGACCCCTTTTTGATTCAACTCTGCACGTCTCGTGTCTACACCTCGACGGTCTAGACAGGTGCCCACTTCCTACAACGATCCACGCAGGATCCCCAATTTCTGTTTTTGATATGACTTGTGGAGATCGGCTGGCGAGTCGATTTTTTGTCGAGCCTGACTTTCCGGCCGCAGGCCTCAGTTAAATTCTCGTGAATAATGCTGGAATTTGCGGAACCTGGCGGAATATATTGGACACTGCTTCAGAATGCCATCCGCTGACTGCCTTTCATAAAGGCGGCCATCTGATCTGCGGAACTGGCAGGATTGCCATGTCCCCGGCCGGCAATCCTCGGATGACCCCCGGGAGGATGCGAATGCGCAGTCACCTACGTGTCATTCCTTGTCTCCTCTTTGTTATTGCAGCTTGCGGTTTCTCACAAATCAAGGACGGAAACGACACAGGTAAGTGGATCAACCTGGTGGCCGACAGCGCTCTCAGAGAATGGAGTCGAGTGCCTGTTCCTCCGACCGCGCCGTTGGCCGCAGTATCACCCTGGAGAGCGGACCCCACTTCCGGCACGTTGATCTGCGATGGAGACAAGGCCGGCCACGAGTGGTTCCGTTACAACCGGGAGTTCAGCAACTTCGTCTTCCACGTCGAATGGCGATTCAACAAGCTTGAGGGTGACCGAAAGTACAACAGCGGAATCTACGTACGGAATAGTTCCGATGGGACAATCTGGCACCAGGCACAACTCGGCAGCTCGAGCGGGGGTTATATCTTTGGCGATACACTTGTAGGCGGCGTCCGCCAGCGCGTCAACTTGAGCCGTCAGGTCAAAGAGCAACGTGTAAAGGAGGCGGGCGATTGGAACGTATTTGAAATCCAGGCCGAGGGTCGAAATCTCGCGCTATGGGTGAATGGAGCTATAACAAGCGAGTTTCGCGAGTGCGAGGTGTCCCGGGGATACGTCGGCTTGGAGGCGGAGGGTTATAGCATAGAGTTCCGCAATATAAGGCTGAAGGAACTGCGGTAGTTCCCAGGCAGAAATTTATCCGGGAATTCCGGGCTGAGGCGGGGGAGCCGGCATGCTTAACGATTGGGCTGTTGTCATGATTGATGAGATCATGCTAAAAAGGCTCTTTCGGGGAGAAGCCGGTCTGTTCTAAAGTGCGGCCTGATATATTCTTCAGCACTCAGGAAGGACACATTATCCAAATGATCGGATGCGAGAACAGGATCAGGAAGAGAGTTGACGAATTCACGGAACCACAAAGAATCAAGGCCTTGGGCCTCTACCCTTACTTCAGGCCCATCGAGTCGGAGCAGGACACTGAGGTGATCATTGGCGGCAAGAAGACCCTTATGTTCGGCTCCAACAGCTATATGGGCTTGACCAGCCATCCGAAGGTCAAGGAAGCGGCCGCAAATGCGATCCGGAAGTATGGCACGGGTTGTGCGGGATCCCGCTTTCTCAACGGGACTCTTGATCTCCACATCCAATGTGAGGAGAGGCTTGCAAAGTTCGTGAGGAAGGAGGCAGCCCTCCTCTATTCCACCGGCTTCCAGGTCAACCTGGGGGTGATTTCCGCGCTGGTCGGACGTGAGGATTACGTCATTCTGGACAAACTGGATCATGCGAGCATCGTGGACGGGGCCAGACTCTCCTTTGGCCGGGCGCTGCGCTTCAAGCACAATGACATGGAAAACCTGGAGTGCTGCCTGAAGGAGATTCCTCCCGACAAGGGGAAGCTCATTGTGGTTGATGGCATCTTCAGCATGGACGGCGATATCGCGGATCTTCCAACCATTGTCAAGCTTGCGCAGGAATACAATTCCTTGGTGATGACGGACGACGCCCACGCAATCGGCGTGATCGGAAACCGGGGAAGCGGGACTGCCTCTCATTTCGGCCTGACGGACCAAACCGATCTGATCATGGGCACCTTCAGCAAATCGCTTGCCTCGGTAGGCGGATTCGTTGCCGCGGATGAATCCATCATCAATTATTTGAAGCATGTGTCACGTGCCTTGATCTTTTCGGCGAGCTTGCCGCCGGCCAACATCGCCACGGTAATGGCAGCCGTGGATATCATCGAGTCCGAACCCGAGCGAATCGAAAAACTCTGGGCCAATACCAGGCGGATGTGCGAGGGTCTGAAATCCCTGGGCTACGACCTGGGCAAGGCCTGCACGCCCATTCTCCCCGTGGAGATCGGGGATGACATGGACTGTTTCAGAATCTGCATGTTCCTGCAGGAGGAGGGGGTGTTCGTAAACCCGGTCGTGTCGCCCGCCGTAGAACCCGGACATGCATGTATTCGGGTGAGCCTTATGGCAACCCACACAGACAGCCAGATCGATTTCGTCCTTGATAAGTTCGAAAAGGCCGGGAGAAACCTGGGGATTCTGTCTTATGGCCGTTCGCATTCGGGAAGTGCACACGCCGGGTGAGCGGAAACGCTTCATCAAGTTTCCCTGGAAAATCTACAGAGGCGACCGGAACTGGGTGCCGCCATTGCTCCAGGAACGTCTCGCATTCCTGAATCCCAAGAAGAATCCCTTCTTTGATCATTCTGAAGTAGCTCTCTTCATGGCCCTGGACGGAACGGGCAACGAAGTCGGGCGTATAGCAGCGATCATCAATCACAACCACATACGGACACACAACGAGAAAACCGGGTTTTTCGGGCTCTTTGAATCCATCGACAATCCGGAGGTTGCCCACCGGCTGTTCGAAGCCGCCGCCGACTTTCATCGTTCGAGCGGAATGATGGTCATGCGGGGGCCGGAAAATATGAGCGTAAACGACGACCTCGGCCTACTGGTCGATGGGTTCGATTCCCCGCCATTTTTGATGATGCCACATAATCCCGCATATTACCCATCCCTGGTAGAGTCCTTCGGATTCGCCAAAGCGATGGATCTCTATGCATATCAAGGAATTACCAGCACCACAAATGCAGAGCGCCTCAAGCGGGGTGTCGAGGTCAGCATCAGGCGCTATCACATTACCATACGAACTGTAAACATGAAGGATTTCGGCGGAGAGCTAAAGCGCATTCAGAGGCTTTACAACGAGGCCTGGGAGCAGAATTGGGGCGCAGTTGCCATGACAGACCGGGAATTCGAGTATCTGGCCAAGGACCTCAAGCAGATCCTGGACCCTGACTTGTGCCTGCTCGCGGAGGTTGATGGGAAAACTGTCGGCTTTTCGCTGGCCCTTCCGGATTTCAACCAAGTTCTCATTCACATTAACGGGCGCCTCTTCCCCGTGGGAATCTTCAAGCTCCTCTACTACAGGCGCAGGATCAACCGAGTCCGAGTGCTCACCATGGGCGTGCTCAAGGAATACCGACGCATGGGCGTCGACATGTCATTTGTCTATGAATCCTACAGGTGCGGCTTGCGGAAAGGCTATGACTCGGGGGAGATGTCGTGGATCCTCGAAAACAACGGGCCCATGAACAACGCGTTGCTCAACCTGAATTACAGGGTGCACAAGACGTATCGTCTTTACGACTACAGGCTGTGACACAGAGAAGCAGGACGTCCGCAGCCGCGACGTGCACTCCCTGTCACTCCCGGTGCCGGAATCGATGCGAGGAATCAGACCCCGCGCCATACACAAGGTCTCAAGGGACTTCCATTTCATGAACAAGGTGCTCGTAACCGGAGCCAGTGGATTCATCGGCAGCCATGTCGTGGAGGTCGTCGCAGCGTGCGGCATCCCGGTTCGCGCCCATGTTCGTAGCAAGAGCTAGTTTGCATTCCCGGATT
>DASQID010000156.1:0-4373 GCA_035631775.1 Acidobacteriota bacterium | reverse complement strand
CATAAAGAATGTTGCTGTTGCCGGGATCAAATACAACTTCGATCGCGCCGGTCTTTTCGTCTTTGTAAAGCACCTTACTCCATGTGTTTCCGCCGTCGGTCGAGCGAAAAACTCCACGCTCCGCATTCTGCCCATAGGCGTGGCCCAGAGCCGCAACAAAGACTATGTCCGGATTTGCCGGATCAACGATGACCGCGCCGATATGCCGGGTGTCCCGCAAGCCCATGTTCTTCCAGGTGCGCCCTCCGTCCGTAGACTTGTAGACACCATCGCCATAGGAGATGTTGCCGCGTATACATGCTTCTCCACTCCCTACGTAAATGATGTTGTGGTTCGAGGGCGCGACCGCGATACTTCCAATTGAGGAAACCGGCTGATTATCGAAAAGCGGCGCCCAATTGTTCCCGCCATCCGTGGTTTTCCAGACGCCGCCTGCCACGGCGCCCATATAATAGGTGCTCGGTTCACCTACAACGCCGGTCACTGCCAGAACCCGGCCGCCGCGAAACGGGCCAACCAGGCGCCATTTCATGCCTTGTATGAGCTTCTGATCGAAATGAGAACCGGCCGATTCAGGATTGACCGCCTGGACGCGCGTAGAGACCGCGCACATCACAACGAACATGAATACGAGCCAGAGTCTTCTCATCGAGCGTCCTCCCCGCTGTCGTCTCTTGTTGGTACCGTCAGCTCTGCCTTCCGATTGTGAATTTCCCGGAAAAGTATAGCAAGCGGTGTCCGGCCTTGAAGATTCCATTTTGCTTGTGCCTCCTCACGCGGACCGCGGCGCCGGATTTGCTAAATGAAATCTTCAAGACCCGACACCGGACGGCTTTTTTACTTTATTTTTCGGAGCGACTCTTCCATCTTGGGACCGGAGGGCGGAAATGACTATACGACGATCTCTCACTTTCGCGGTCGCATGCCTGCTGATCATCGCATTCTCGCTCGGATCCAGGCTACCTGAAACAACACGGGCCGAAACACACGTGACTCCGGCATTCCACTGGCCGGAGGGAAAGCGCGCTGCGTTGAGTCTGAGCTTTGACGATGCGCGCCCCAGCCAGATCGACCAAGGGCTGCCGCTGCTCGAGCGATATGGTGTAAAGGTCACCTTCTATGTCTCACCGGCAAACCTCAAGGAGCGTATGGAAGGATGGAAGCGAGCCGCATCGTTCGGTTGCGAGATCGGGAATCACTCACTCACCCATCCGTGCAGCGGCAACTTCCCCTGGTCCCGGCAAAGGGCGTTGGAGGATTTCACCCTCGAGACGATCCGAAAGGAGTTGACCGGGGCAAACGCGGCGGTCGTGGATCAACTCGGCGTCACTCCCAAGACGTTTGCCTACCCTTGCGGACAAAAATTCGTCGGGCGAGGACGGGATCTGAAGAGTTATGTCCCGCTGGTAGCGGAGTTATTCACCGCGGGACGCGGATGGTTGGATGAGGCTCCCAATGATCCGCTTTTCTGCGACATGGCGCAGATCATGGGAGTGCCGAGCGACAATCTGGATTTCGGCAGCATCAAGCCGTTGGTCGACCACGCGTTGGAGCAAGGCCTCTGGCTCGTCCTTGCGGGCCACGATATCGGCACGACGGACAAACCCCAGACCACGAAGGTTTCGATGCTCGAAGATCTTTTCCGCTATGCTCAGGATCCCGCACGAGGGCTCTGGGTCGATACCGTCCAGAATGTCGCTGCTTATATCGAAAAGCAGCGTGCCGCCGCGCCGCGAGTAGAGACTCTTCTCTATCTCGATCCCGGCCAGCCCCTCAACAGACGCGTGGAGGATCTCCTCGCGAGAATGACGCTGGAAGAAAAGGTCGGGCAGATGAACATGCCGTGCGTATACGAAGATCAATTGGGACGCGATACGCACGCAAAAACGGAAGCATGTAGGAAATTCGTTGAAGGTACTTATGAGCAGGGGATTGGCCCGGGCGGAGGGTTCTTCACCCTGGCGAACACGATTCTGCAGGGGGGGTCCGGACAGCAGGCCCAATACTTCAACGAATTGCAGAAGATCGCTCTCGAGAAAACGCGTTTGAAGATACCTCTGCTGGAGACCGAGGAAGGCACTCACGGCGCAATGTGCTCGGGGAAGACGGTATTTCCCGAAGGACTGGCGCTGGGGAGCACCTGGAATATAGACCTGCTTGGTCAGGTCTATTCTGCAGCGGCCGGCGAGGCCAGGGCGGTAGGAATACATCAGTTGTTTACCCTGGTAGTCGAGCCGAACCGCGATCCAAGGTTGGGCCGAAACCAGGAAGGTTACAGTGAAGATCCTTTCCTATGCTCGCGCATTGCCGAAACCATCGTGGCATCGGCTCAAGGCGACGATGTCAGCGCGCCGGACAAAGTAGTGGCCGGCCTGTGTCACTACCCGGGTCAGAGCCAGCCTGCGAGCGGGCTCGAGCGAGGAGCGATGGAGATCTCAGAGCGTACGCTGAGGGAGGTATTCCTGCCTCCTTGGGTCGCCGGCATCCGGGGGAAAGGTGCACTTGGGGTCATGGCCACCTACCCCGCTATTGACGGTGTCCCTGTTCATGCCTCCGATAAAATTCTGACCGGGATTCTTCGGCAGGAACTGGGTTTTGATGGCCTCGTTCTGAGTGAGGGCAGTGGCATTTCGACGCTTATTTATGAAGGGTTGGCCCCGACACAAAAGATCGCAGGTGAACTTGCTCTCAAGGCCGGGGTCGACGTCGGAATATCCTACGAGAAGTCCTACATGCAGGATCTCGTCGCGAGCGTAAAGGAAGGCAGGATTTCCATGGACCTCATCGACCGGTCCGTGCGCAGGATCCTGAAGCAGAAATTCCGGTTGGGGCTGTTCAAGAACCGGTATGTCGATCCCGATCGCGCCGTAGCGCTCTCTCACACTCCTGCAAATGAGGCTCTTGCGCTGAGGGCGGCAAGGGAGGGCATCGTTCTGCTGAAGAATGAGAAAGAACTTCTGCCCTTGAGCAAGAACGTCAAATCCATAGCAGTCATCGGGCCGAATGCCGATAATTCGAGGAACCAGCTCGGGGATTATGCGCCCAAGACCGTTCTTCAGAAGATCGTGACCGTTCTGGAAGGCATCAGGAACCAAGCCTCCGGCAGCACCAAAATCACGTACGTCAAGGGCTGCGAGGTGATCGGCGAGGGAAGCAGCGAAATCGCCCGGGCGCGCGAAGCTGCCAAAAGTGCCAATGTTGCGGTCGTGGTGGTGGGCGAGAACGAATGGGATGCACCGGACAAGAAGGGAACCGATGGCGAGGGCTACGATGTCGCCAGCCTGGACCTCACCGGTCAGCAGGAAGATCTCGTCAAGGCAGTCTACGAAACGGGGACGCCGACTGTGGTTGTGCTCATCAACGGCAGGCCCTTGTCCATCCGTTGGATAGCCGAGCATATCCCGGCCATAGTCGAGGCGTGGATTCCGGGTGAGCAGGGCGGGCGCGCGGTGGCGGACGTGCTCTTCGGCGACTCCAATCCCAGTGGACGACTTTCTATCACGGTCCCACGGCACTCGGGACAGCTTCCCGCCTATTACAACTACAAGCCTTCCAAAGCCTACTGGCTGGAGCACGGCTGGGGTAAGCCTTACGCGGACATGAATCCTGATCCTTTGTTCGAATTCGGTTACGGGTTGAGCTACACGCGGTTCGAGTACAGCAACCTCCAATTCGACCGGGCGAAGATCCCACCCGGAGGGAAAGTCACCGTAAGTTTGAACGTCACCAATACCGGCAAGAGGAGGGGTGAAGAGGTTGTTCAGCTCTACATACGTGATCTGGTGAGTTCGGTAACCACACCGGTGAAGCAGCTGCGCGGCTTCGAAAAGGTGGGGCTCGAACCCGGCGAAACGAAATCGGTTCGCTTCACCCTAGGTCCGGAGCATTTGTCGCTGCTTGACCGAAATCTCAAGTGGATCGTCGAGCCCGGAACGTTCTCGGTCATGATCGGGAGTTCGTCTAAGAACATCCGCCTGACCGGCACATTCGATGTAGTCAACTGACAATAGTAATGGTGATAAACCACCCATTGACAGTTGCGCCGAGTCTCATGTCATGAACCCCGTCAGAGTCACGCATCAATCCGTCACGAAAGGTCTGCCCCGGGGACGGCAGAGACTAACCCCGGACCTGAAACGGCACCAGTATTGCGCGGTCCCCGATTTCGGAGCACAGATCGAGCTTCAGCCGCCTGCATCGGAGCGCGTCATGTGGTGCGATGTTATCGTTCCGGAATGGGTTCGATGCCATATTCTCTGAGAAACTTGGCAACACTTGACTCAGAGACCTGTGAGCGGCCTGCATGCGGATTTCTGGCCGCTTTTCTGCACCAGGGAAAAGTTCCTCGCTACCAAAAGCGCTGTCCATTGTGA
>DASQID010000155.1:0-1586 GCA_035631775.1 Acidobacteriota bacterium | reverse complement strand
CGCCAGCACATCGCCTCTCCATCGATCGGCGCACAACACGGGCACGCCAACCGCCATTTCTCCCACAGCATCTGATCTGTCATGGACAGGCTGAGAATATGGAGCTCTCAATTGTCGAAGGCGCTGATGATTTTTCTGACGGCATGCTTCGTCATCACGAGCGGATGTACGACTCCGGGAAGCCGTGCTAGCCTGCGGCAAAATCCTCAAGCCCCGGCGGCGGCTCCCAAACTTCTCGCTGTTTATATGCCCTGGTTCGGCGATCATTCTCACGCGGATGTGGGCTATTCGAGCCAGGATCCCGCCGTCCTCCGCAAGCAGATTCAACAGGCTCATCGAAGGGGTATCTCGGCCTTCGTGGTCGACTGGTATGGCGATAGCCATCCTTACTCCGACCACAACTTTGCGCTGCTGCAACAAGCCGCGAGCGAAAACCATTTCCAGGTCGCTCTTCTCTACAACGAGGCGGAAGACGAAGACGCGCGGGCGACCGATGATGCTATTGCCGCCTTCGACAAGGCATACAAGGCGTACATCGGACCAGAGGCTGCATTTCACGACGCCTACCTCAGACGTGAGGGGCGGCCCATGATCTTTATTTTTCCTAAGCGTGGGCGTGTGGACTGGAACCGCGTTCGCGAACATTGCAGCAGTTGGGACGCGGCGCCGTTATTGCTGTATAAGGATGAGCCTCCATCTCAGTTTGCCGACGATTTTGCCGGTTCCTATGCTTGGGTGCAGCCCGGCCACCAGGGGTGGACCCCGGACGGCAGCAATTGGGGCGAGCAGTACCTCGACAGCTTCTACAAGACAATGCGGAATAAACATCCCGACAAGATCGCCATAGGAGGTGCGTGGCCGGGGTTTGACGATTCCGGTGCGAAATGGGGCCTCAATCGCCACATGCAGAGCCGCTGCGGGAAGACACTGGAGGAAACCCTGAAGTTTTATCATCGCTACTACGACGACTCTGCTCCCCCACCGTTTCTTTTAATTGAAACCTGGAACGACTATGAAGAGGGAACTGCGATTGAACGCCAGACGGCAAACTGCGGCAGCGATGCGCATGCGGCTCAGCCTCCCAGCTGAAGGAGCGACTGTAGCCAGCAACCCTGGCGTAGGCCCGCACATCGAAAGGAATCTCGATCTCACGTTGTGTGAGTGAACCGACGAGTTAACTGAAATGAGTGGTGCCGGCAATCATCCAAACTCGCTGAGTTTTCTCTCCGAGTTGCTGCTGGGTGGAACGGAGCGAGCCGCACGCGCGGCCACTACCCTGAGCGATCACGATTGGGGAGAACTCTGTGCCCTTGCGCAGTCCCATCATGTCGTCATGCGCTCCTTACCACGTCTTCAACAGCTGATGGTCGCAGAGGGAAATGCGAAGTGGGCAGAGTTGGCAGCGGATGCGGTTGAGAAAGAGCGCGCACGCATCCGCCACGCGATGTCCTTCCTGGCAATGATTTCGTGCGCCTTGGAGCAATGCGGAAAAGTGATTGTGATCAAGTCTCTGGACCACTGGCCTGACTTTGGCAGCGACCTCGATCTGTACATCAACGCACCTGCCGCTGCCGTAACCGCCATCA
>DASQID010000154.1:0-10352 GCA_035631775.1 Acidobacteriota bacterium | reverse complement strand
GGTGCCCACCAGGAGGTTCCCAACGGCAGCCTGGCCAAGGCAGAGTATTTCCTCTTCGGACGAGCCCACATTGATATGGCGAACTACAAAACCCCCGTCCTTCCATTGGCTCAATCCACTTTGAGTGCCAATCCAGAGATTGCCCCATCTATCCTCGAGGATCGCTGAAATTCGGTTGTGTGGCAGGCCGTTCTTTGTCGTGTAAATCGTCAGTTTGCCTCGAAACTGCCGGGCAAGGCCCGTGCGTGTTCCGATCCACAACCCACCTTGCCGGTCTGTTCCCAAGGCGGTGATCTCGCCCCCAGGCAGCCCTCCTTTGACGCGGTGTCCGGTGAATCTGCCCCCAACGAAGCGATTGACCACCCCGCCTGCGGTGCCGATCCATAGGCCGTGATCGACGTCTTCGACAACAGAATTGACAACACTGTCCGAAAGACCTTCCTTCATGCTGTAGGTAGTGACCTTGCCCTCCAGCAACTGGTTTAGACCCCCGCCATCGGTTCCCACCCACAGATTTCCCTCGGAGTCTTCGTAAATGGAAAGCACTGCATCATTCGACAATCCGTCTCTGGCCGTAAAAGAGGTAAACTTGCCGCCCTGCAAACGATTCAATCCGCCACCCACGGTGCCGATCCACAGGTTGCCTGATCTGTCCTCTCGAATAAATCGTGCGATGTCGTTCGAAAGACCGTCCTTGCTGGTGTAAGCGGTGAACTTCCCATTCGACAGGCGGGTCAGACCGTTGCGTGTGCCGATCCACAGGTTGCCGGCGCGGTCCTCCCTTATGGACAGAATCCCGTTGTTGGATAAGCCTTGGCGGGTGGTATATAGGCTGAACGTACCGTTCCGCCAGAGATTCAGCCCGTTATCCGTTCCTATCCAAACCCTCCCCATCCGATCTTCAAAGATGGCTCTCACCCGGTCATTCGACAATCCTGACCGCGTGTTATAAGTCGTGAACTTACCATCTTTGAGCAGATTCAATCCTCCGCCCAGAGTCCCAACCCATAGATTTCCTATATGATCTTCATAGAAACAAATGACGTGATTGGCCGGCAGACCCTGGCTCCAGGTGAAGGACGTGAACTGACCGTTTTTGAAGCGGAGCATTCCTCCGCCCATCGTGCCGATCCAGAGATTACCGGCGTGGTCTTCGAAGAGGGAAGTCAAGTCGTTACTGGTCATGCCCCTGTCAAATTCCCTCTTGAAAATAGTGAAATGTGATCCATCAAACCTAGCCAAGCCGTCCTGCGTAGCCACCCAAAGGTAGCCGTCGCGAGTCTGAAGGATTGACTCAACACTGTTCTGTGGCAGTCCCTCTTCGATTTGCCAGATGCGGTGCTGATACTGGGTAATTGCACGACCGGGATCGAGGGCGAGCACCTGAGTTGCCGTAGCCAAGGACAGTAGGCACACGACAAGTGAAAACACTGCACGCCCAGCGACAGACCTCCTGCAATTGCGGGCTCTTGTGGAGCGGAATCCAGGATGCAGGGACGGAATCTCAGCTAGAATAGGCATTGCCTTTCCATTGCCTCAAGTTCTTGCCAAGGGATTTACATGGACCTGCTCAGACATCGCCGATGAATCACCTTGATCATTAATCGAGGCGCGAGGGTTACCTCCCCCCGAAGCTCGGGGCGTTCCGTCCTCAATTCGGTTCCCCCGCACCATACGCAGCCGAGACCCTCGAAATCGCTAATTCCCCGGATACCCTCAATATTATTCCTTCGTCACGAGAGGCGGGCTCCATTAACCATTAATCAAGTCTCGAGATGCTGTCCAAACTTCATTACTGATGCGGGCTCGCGGGATCGAGGAGAGGACGAATGCCCGATGATAACTTTTTTCAACTTCAGCGCAGCGGGAGCCGGATAAGCTGGCCTCTGACCGTGTCGAATTGCGGTCCGAAATTGCCGCCGATTCGGACGATTAGGTCCAATCAATCAAAAACAACTAATGGATTCAGATCGCTGGTGTGCAATAATGGCGCCCAGCTTTGAAAGTGTTTCCTAGTTTGCACGGGAATCTTTGCCGGCGAGACTTAGGGCTCGCGTGCCGTTGAACTCACAGCGCAGGAACCTCCCAGCAATGTGCTTCCCGCAAGAGACCGGTAGCCCGCGGTTGGCTGAAGTCCGTTTGAGAAAGGTGATTGATCGCCATTCCGAGGCTGCGGCTCAATCACATGATTTCGCCTAAAAAAAACTGGCGATCATCCACAGCCCTCTTCGCCAAGGAGGAAAGAGATCATGGGCAGATTGATTATTGGCATAGTGGTGGCGGTGGTCACATCAGGGATCCCGGGCTTCACCCAGGGTAACCTGGGAACTCAGCTTGCGGAGCTGATGAAACTGAGGAGCAGCGTAGCAAATCCGGATACCAGAACCAGGGTGTCCGCTACTCATCGGGTTTGGGCGATTGGACTGGCATCTGAGTATTCCGAAGTGAAGTTGAATGCGCTGGATCTCCTGCGTGAACCCGTCAAGAGCGCGTCCGACCATATCAGGATGCCTGCCGTGTATGCCATCGCCGAGATTGCCAACAGCACCGGCGACGTTGAGGTCAAGAAGAGAGCCTTGAGTACCCTGCGCGAGCCGTTACAGGCCGGTCAGCTTCCCATACGCAACGCGGCCATTGATGCGGTTAATTTCATAACCAGGACGAGCAATCACGGCGAAATCGCCCTGGAAGCTGTGAAAGAACTTGGAGGTCCCGTGAGGAGCGGGAACAACGGCGTCAGGATACCCGCCATCCATGCGGTGATGAGGGCGGTGGAGAACACCCACAATGAAGCTGCTTATCTTGCAGCACTTGATCTGCTGGTTGATCCCCTGAAGTCGGCTGCACTCATAGGAGGGATGGAAGTCAGGATGATGGCGATCTTGGCCGTTGAGAGGATCGGGGTTGAGGCATCCGAAATACGCACGAAAGCGAGAGCGATGGGCCTCATGCAAACCGCATCAGAACAAGGTAGCTGGGAACCCGAGGCCAAAAGTCGTGCGGCAGAGGCCGCGAAAAAGATCGAAGGCACCATGAAGTGAAGGCCTGTCCGCTTGCACATAGGAGCGGCTTCAATGTACCTCAGCCAGATTGAATTGACTGCGCTTTCGGTTACGTATGCTGCATCCGGCACCTGCGGCTATCTGGCCGGCTCGAGGGTCCGAAGACCGGTGCGCGCATTGACTCTGGTGCCCCTTATCATTGCCACGGCAGTCGCCGGCTATGTGGGAATCAGCACGCGGCTCATTTCTGTATTCGGCTTTAACATCTATCTGAACTGGGCACTTCAAGCTTTCGGCTTAGGCATGCTGGTCAACCTGCTGATCCGAAGGGATGCGCTGCGCTCACAGTAAACATGGCGATGCCTGAAGGGGGCGCCCATTGATTCCACCGCTCAAGTCGCGAGGTTTCGCGGATCGGCAGAGGATCAGTCCAATCCAGGTGTCTCGTGTGGCACTCGACATTTCATGATCACAGGAGCATCCCCATGCATAAACCACTATTAGCGGCCAGCATGCTGCTGGCCGCCGTCAGTGTGGCTGTCGCCCAATCGGCTTCAAGAACCCCCGGCTTTGTGATCGATTCGCACACACACTATCGTGCCGCGGACACCTGGGAGAAATCCTTCCTTGCCGTATTCGCCAAGCACAACGCCATGGCATGCCTCCTCATCGATATGAAGGATTTGGAGCGGGGCATTGCCTTCGCGAAGGCTCATCCGGAAAGAGTAATCCCGTATGCGGCCGTGGACATCGACAGTGCGACGGTCCTCCCGGATATCAGAAAAGTCCATGCCATGGGGTTCAAGGGACTCGGTGAGCTCTTTGCAGTGAACCAGTGGAACTACGACGACCCCAAGTATGATCCGCTATGGAAGCTCGCACAGGATCTCAGCATGCCGGTGGCCCCGCACACAGGCATACTGGCCAACGGAATGATGGCCCGGATGAGGCCTTCCTTCCTCGCAACCATCGCGTCGAGGTTTCCCAAGCTTGTGATCCACGCGGCCCACTTAGGGAATCCGTGGTACGACGAGGCGGGAGAAGCCACGCGACGAAACAAAAACCTGTTTTTCGACATTTCCGGATCGTCCTTGATCAAGAAGGAGGACGATCCCGGTTACTGGAAGCAGTTCCTCTGGTGGACACCGTATCTCGGCAAAGCACATATGCCTGCGGATGCCGTGCCCGCATTCGAAAAACTGCTCTTCGCCACCGACGAACCTCCTGAAGCATTCGAGGAAAATATCAGGCGCTTCAACAGGATGTTGGATGCCTGCGGAGTTCCGGACGAGACCCGAGCCCGGTCCTACGGCCTCATTATGGCGAAGATTCACGGCGTTCCCATAACGACAAAGTGACCAGAAAACGAGAGAAAACGGGGACGCTCCCCTGTTTTGCTTGAATAATGATATTGCCAAGATGGGGGTAACCATCCTTCTGCCTTTCTGTAATGTATTAACTTATTAGAATCGGGGAAGATTTCCCTGAGCTGCCGCTCTCTTTCACGCCGCGCCCACTTTCATTTCCTCTAAGAGACATAATCAGACGAGTTAGCTTGGGCCGGCTTCGGGCACGCAAATTGCAGACCAATGTGCGGGAACGTTTCGCCAGCTCAATCAACTATGTGGAGGCAAGGAAGATGAACGCGAAGCACCTTTACTTCCTTGGACTTGTCTTAGCGCTCGGGATCCCGGCAGCATTTGCGCAAACTACGTCGGTCTCGAAGCTCGATTCCAAGACTACCGAGGTACCCACAGGAGAGCATAGAAAGGTGGAGGGCGTCATTGTCAGTCGCGATGGCGACAATCTGGTACTACGCCTGACCCCGGCAGTGGCCAATGTGTCGGTCAAAGTCACCAGCTTCACCCAGATTCGGGAGAAGAAATTCAATCCCTTCCGCAAGAGCCGCAGATACCAGCCCAGCCAACTGACACCGGGCTTGACCGTGGATGTTGAGGGGCATGGGGACAGCGATGGTGCTCTCGTGGCGGACAAGATCGTTTTTACCAACGACGACTTCAAGCTGGCTCGTTCGGTGGATGCGCGAGTGTCGCCTGTCGAGGAAAACGAGCGCAAGATGTCGGGCCAGATCGACGAGCTCGGCGCGGTTTCGAATTCTGCGAGGGGGGGCGCCAAGGCTGCCCAGGAAACTGCGGACAAGGCTCACGAGCGCATAAGCAATCTCGACGATTACAAGACAGTCTCGAGCACAACCGTTCACTTCAAGGTCGGCAGTGCGCTTCTGTCGGAGGATGCCAAGAAGTCTCTCGATGAACTGGTCCAACAATCCAAAGACCTGAAAGGTTTCGTCATCGAGGTCGCAGGCTTTGCTTCATCCGAAGGGAACGCTGCCTTCAACCAGCGCTTGAGCAGGCAGAGGGCCGAGGCAGTGGTCGAGTACTTGACTGAGCAGCATGACATCCCGCTGCGCAGGATCATGATTCCGACCGGCTATGGTGTGACCCACCCGGTGGCCCGTAACAACACTCGCAACGGGCGGCAGGAGAACCGCCGCGTGGAAGTCAGGATTCTGGTCAGCCGCGGAATTGCTGTGCAGGCCAGTGCGAATCCTTCATGAGGCGGCAGTTCTGAGCGGGCAAGCACCCATCCATAGAGCCGTGCGACAGGAGCTGATCTCGGTGAATCCAATCTCACCGGACAAAGCACACGCACCCGTGAAGGAGCGAGGCTGAGGCCAGGGCTGGGGTATCTTCTGTTTTCCTAGCGGGACCTCAGCTGCCCAGGAGTGCCCTCTTCAGGTCCGCCTGCACGGGATTGTCCCCAAGCCAGACGGACAGGAGTGCGTCGGCAAAGTCCTTACCCTCCACGATTCCTTTCTGTTGTCCCTTGGCCGTGACGGTTGTTCCCTTCCCGGGTACATAAGTCAGCGTGATGATATCGCCTGCCACCACACTGGGAAACATCGAGGCGAGTTTTTGAAGCCGGGCTTCGAGCTGATTCCTCCCTGATTTTACATTTCGCCAGAACGCCTCACTGATTGCATCGGACAACTCGGAGCCGGAGAGGCTTCGCAGCATGTGGAGCCTTATACTCTTGATCTGTTCCGATGAAACAACGGACGAAGAGTCCTTCGACCGATTCTCGAGATAGAGACCTGCAACGTATACCTTGAAGATCAGTTTCTTGCGCAGGCCTATACCGTTCAACTGGAGGGACTTGCCTTCCAAAGTGATGGTGGTGTCCATCTTCACACCCGCGACTTCATTTGTCTGTGCGGAGCCGGACACAGCAAACCAGAAAGCAGCAGTGAACAAGAGTCTTTTGTTCATTCTCGATCGTGGCCTTTCAGTATGGAATTGTGTTTCGCCTGCGCCCATGGCGGCGGGCGACGGCAGTGCATTGTATCACCGACATCTCGCATGACCGCCACTATCATATCCGCGTCCGATAGCAAAAAGCGCCACAGTACACATCGGGAATGCGTCGAGATTATCCAGCTCCAGTGGTATTAGGACTTCAAATCAGCTAGGATTTCTGGTGCAAGCTGAGCATGATCGCTCGCTCGGAGAGCGCCATGCAGTGAAAACCAGGCAAAAACCAAGCTACTGTAATACCTTGGGGTGGAGGCTCTATGTTAATCGGGATTCCCAAGGAAACCTTTCCCGGCGAACGGCGTGTCGCGCTCGTTCCCGCGGCAGTTCCCAATCTTAAGAAAGCCGGTTTCGATGTTGTCGTCCAGGCTGGGGCTGGATCAGCCGCGGGCTACCCTGACTCTTTTTATCAAGAAAAGGGAGCTGTGGTCGTGCAGGATCGTGCCGAGGTATTCCGCCAAGCCGAGGTAGTGGTCCAGGTGCTGAGTCACGGATCGAACGACAGGACCGGCCGAGATGACCTCCTGCTCCTGCGGCGTGGTCAGGTGTTGATTGGATTCTTGCGACCGCTCGGCTCACTCCAGACGGTTCGAGAGGTAGCTGCCACGGGCGCCACCGCTTTTGCCATTGAGCTGATGCCCCGCATTACCCGCGCTCAAAGTATGGACGCGCTTTCGTCGATGGCCACGATCTCAGGCTATAAAGCCGTCGTGCTTGCAGCGGAGACGCTTCCCCGCCTCTTTCCCATGTTCACGACAGCGGCCGGCACGATCACGCCGGCACGCGTCTTCGTAGTCGGAGCAGGCGTGGCCGGGCTTCAGGCTATCGCCACGGCGAGAAGATTGGGAGCTGTGGCCTCCGCATACGATGTCAGGGCCGCTGCGCGGGAGCAGGTTCAGAGTGTCGGGGGCCGGTTCATCGAGTTGCCCATCGAAGCCGGCGACGCCGAGGATCAGAGAGGCTACGCCAAGGCACAGGATGAAACTTTCTATAAACGGCAACGGGAATTGCTGGGCCGGGTCGTGGCAGAAAGCGATGTCGTTATTGGCGCCGCGGTGGTTCCGGGAAAGAAATCTCCGGTCCTCGTGACTCGGGAAATGGTCGAACGCATGGCTCCCGGGTCGGTGATCGTTGATCTTGCAGCCGAACGGGGAGGCAACTGCGAGCTGACGCGCGCGGGCCAGATAGTCGTGGAACATGACGTCACCATCATTGGCCACATCAACCTGGCTAGTTCAGTTCCCTACCACGCCAGTCAGATGTATGCCCGAAATCTCTGCGCATTTGTTCTGCACATTTTCCAAGGCGGTAAGCTGAGCCTCGATGCGGAGGACGAGATCACTCGTGAGACGTTGCTCACCCATGGCGGCGAGGTGGTAAATCCCCGCATCAGGGAGTTTTTCTCACTGCCCCCGTTGACCGTCCGAAAAGGCTCTGAGCACTGAAAGGAGAGATAGAGTGACATCTGATCTCATCACCAGCCTCTACGTGTTCGTACTGGCCGGATTCGTCGGATTCGAAGTGATACGCCGCGTTTCGCCCCTCCTGCACACGCCGTTGATGTCCCTCACGAACGCACTCGATGCGATTGCCGTGGTGGGAGCGATCGTGTTGGCCGGCGAAGGCAGGGGTGCACTTGCCACCGCGCTCGGTACGCTCGCTGTCATTGCCGCCACGAGCAATGTGGTGGGCGGATTCCTTATCACGGATCGCATGCTGGGAATGTTTAAAGCCAGCAAGACGAAAAAGCCATGACGCAACCACAGATCACGGACCACGCGATCCAGATCGCTTATCTGATCGCCACCGTGCTTTTTATCCTCTCCCTCCGGTGGATGAGCGCGCCCTCGACGGCGCGCCGCGGCGTACGTGCAGGCGAGATCGGCATGTTGGTCGCCATCGTGGCAACGCTGTTGCACCAAGGGATCGTGGATTATCGTTGGATTGCAGTCGGGCTGGTTATCGGCTCGATCATCGGTGTACCGTTGGGGCTCGTCCAGATGACCGCTGTGCCGCAACGCACCGCACTGAGTCATGCATTCGGTGCATTCTGCGTCACCCTGGTCGGCACAGCCGAGTATTATCTCAGCACACCTCAGGTCCCGCGGTTCCAGATGTCGGTTCTTTCTGCCGAGGTCATCCTCGGCAGTCTGACCTTCACCGGAAGCCTGATGGCCGCCGGCAAGCTCCAAGAGGTACTGCCACAGCGGCCGATCACCTATAAGGGACAAAACCTGGTAAACCTGTCGCTTCTCGGAATCGCGGTGGTCATTGCGGTGTACCTCGTAGGACACCCAGGGCAAACAGCTCTGTTTCCCTTGATCATCGCGATCCCCCTCCTCTTCGGGATCATGATGATTGTCCCGATCGGAGGGGCGGACATGCCCACGGTTATTTCCCTCCTCAACTCCTATGCCGGACTGTCGGCAGCCGCGATGGGCTTTGTGCTCGACAGCAAGCTTCTGATCGTTGCAGGAGCTCTCGACGGCTCTTCGGGATTCATATTGTCGATAATCATGTCTCGGGCAATGAATCGCTCATTCTCAAATGTACTGTTTGGGGCTTTCGGTCAGGTTCAGGTCTCGGCCGCGGGCACAGCACAGGCACGACCGGTGCGGAGCGCCAGTGCCGAGGAGGCCGCGGCAATCCTCGCTGCGGCCAATTCCGTGGCGATCATTCCCGGATACGGCATGGCCGTTGCGCAAGCTCAGCATAATGTCCGAGAACTCTTTGACTCGCTCACACGGCGGGGGGTGGACGTCAAATTCGGTATCCATCCCGTCGCCGGCCGGATGCCCGGCCATATGAATGTCCTACTGGCTGAGGCCAACATCCCGTATGACCGCCTTTTGGATATGGAAGCTATTAACCCCGATCTTCCACAGACCGATGTGGCCTTGATCATCGGAGCAAACGACGTGACGAATCCCGCTGCGCGCACCGATCAGTCCAGTCCCATCTACGGCATGCCCATCCTTGATGTGGACAAGGCAAGAACTGTGATGGTGATCAAGCGCAGTATGAGCCCCGGTTTTGCTGGGATCGACAATGACCTCTATTATCTCGACAAAACACTCATGCTTTTTGGAGATGCGAAGGCATTCGTTGGCGAGATCGTCAAGGAGCTGTCCGGCAACGGCAGGCACTGAACGACGCTCGCCTGCAAGGCGAGGGGGCTTTCGTGCAGTGTCGCCTGAAGGCAACTCGGGGTCTGTATTCCTGTCTCGCCCTTTGGGCTCTTTTGCTATTCGCTGCCTATTCCCAGGGCTTGCGCCCTGGGCTTTCCTGACCCGCCCCTTCCGGGCTTGGATTCTGGAGCCGCGAAGCGGCGAAACAGATCAGCCCAGGGCGCAAGCCCTGGCTTTTGCGAGGCGTTTTGCGGAGAGTTATGTAAGGGCGAGGCCTTTTTTTCTCATCGACTGCGCGTCGATTTCGCCACCCTGTGTCTCGCCTGAAGGCGGGGTTTCCACCATCCTTCATTGGGACACTAAAGCACGCGGCTGAAATTCTCACTTTTCTTGAAATGAACCGCTGTCTGGCGAAACATTAGACGTGATAACGGGCTTTTCCGCTCAGGGATCGAACGCGGATCGGAAAGGCCGGTCCGACTCTGGCCGCCATGACGAAACCTGGCGGTTTCCGTCGGCCCAGAGAAAGGAGAGAAAGTCTATGAAGAGTGAGCAGGGTTTCTCACTGGTCGAATTACTGATTGTCGTAGCGATCATCGCCATCATTGCCGCAATCGCTATTCCAAACCTCATGACCTCGAAGCAGGCGGCGAACGAGGCTGCTGCGATCGAGGGTTGCCGCACCATCGGGTCCGCTGAAGTCGCCTACGCATCCACCAACAATCAGCAGTATACCGATATCGCCACCCTGGTTTCGGGCAATTTTCTGGACGCCCGGTTCGGTTCCACAGGCGCAATCAATGGGTACACGTACACTTCGGGGGATGTTCTGGGAACGACTCTCGACGGCGACCCGCCGGCATCGTTTGGCTTTATCGCTACCCCGGGCA
>DASQID010000153.1:0-11445 GCA_035631775.1 Acidobacteriota bacterium | reverse complement strand
CCATTTCTACATGATTTGCCTCGCGGCGTTTGTTGTGTGGCTTTATAGCTGGACTGCGGAACTGAGCGGGCTGGAGTGGACGGTCTATTGGCTCTCGGTGGTGGCGTTTCTGCTGTTGCCCTCAATTTTCATACATTTTAGCCTGCGCTTCCCGGTGGAACCTATTGACGGCCAAACCCGGTCTCCCTTGCTATACGCACCAGCCGCGATACTCTTTGCGATTCAAGTCCTGTGGATGCTTGGACATCTGGCGTCGTTCGCCTTGCCGCGAGATCCGCACACCGGCGAGATCCTGGACCGAGTTCAGCTTGCTTTCTTTTCCCTGGGTTTCATTGCAGGGGGCGCAATCCTGCTGAAAAAACGTGCGAAATCCCACGATTTGACGACGCGACAGCAGATGAAGTGGGTCAGTTACGGGACGTTGGCCGGGATTATACCCTTCAGTGCGGTTTACGTATTGCCGACCTTGCTGGGCGCCCGGGCAAACTTTGCCATGGAATCGTCCATACTTTTCCTCGGGCTGATCCCCCTTTCGTTCGCTTACGCCGTCATTCGTTTCAGGCTGCTGGACGTGGAGGTTATCGTGCGGCGCGGTGCCGCTTACTTCCTCGCAAGCACGCTGCTGCTGGCTCTGTACCTGTTCTTCGTGCTGGTGCTCGGACGAGGGCTGCAATGGATGGTTCCCGAGGCCAATTTCGTGGTGATCTGCGTTGCCGCGCTTGCCATCGCGCTCCTGTTCGCTCCGCTCCGCAACAAGATTCAGTCTCGCCTTGACCGAGTCTTCTACAAGGATCAATTTGACGATCGGGCCAGCTTGCTGGAATTTGCCCGGACGTTGAGCAGTGAGATCAGCCTCGGGCGCCTTTCAAGAAACATAATGGAACGTATTTCACGGACCTTCGAGATTGATCGCGTCGCACTGTTTCTGGCGGATCCCATGCGCTCTGGTTTTTACCGGCTGACGGATACACTGGGTTTCGAGATGGCCGAGCCGATGCCGCGGCATTACCGCGAGGAGGAATTGATAGCCCGGATCGGGCCTGCAAACCAGGCAGATCCCGGGGTCGCGGCTCGACTCCATCGTGCCTCCGGATCACTTCAAAGCAACGGGATCCATTATTTCCAGGATTTGAACTTGCGCGGACGCCGGATAGGCATGATCGGCATCGGGCAGCTGCGTGGAGATAAGCACTTCTCGAGCGAGGATCTGGACCTTCTGGGCGCGCTGGCCGGTTACGCGGCGATCGCGCTGGAGAACGCCAACCTCTACCGCTCCATCGAAAGCAAGGCGATGGAACTGGAGCGGCTGAAGATCTATACGGAGAACATCATTGAGAGTATCAACGTCGCCGTGGTCGCTCTTGACCTCGCCGGCAACGTCACGTCGTGCAACCGGGCGTTTGAGGAACTTTACTGTGTCAGGCGCGAGCAAATAGCGGGAAGCAGGGCGGACATGTTATTCACCGGGGATGTCATTGAATCGATCCGCAAGGCGGCGGGAGTCGATCATTGGGAGCTTAAATCTGCCTGCAATATCTATAAGCTCTATATGGAAAACCGCAGGAACGAAAGGCTGATCGTCAACCTGAGTGTGATCCCGCTGGTGGATTCGATGGACTTGAACTCCGGGTGCCTGATCGTCATGGACGACATCACGGCTAAGGTTCAACTGGAAGACCAGCTGCTGCAGGCAGAGAAGCTTTCGTCCATTGGATTGCTGGCTGCTGGAATAGCTCACGAGGTAAACACACCGATTACGGGCATTTCCAGCTATACGCAGATGCTGCTGAAAGACACCCCGGAGACCGACACGAGGAAGCCGATTCTGGAGAAGATAGAACAGCAAACCTTCCGTGCCGCGGAGATCGTAAATGGACTGCTGAATTTCGCCCGCCTGAACGGCAGCGAGTTCAAGGATCTGGACGTTAACCAGTTGATCCGGGAAAGCCTCTCCTTGCTCGATCACCAGATGCGGCGCAACAACATAAGGCTGGAGGCATGCTTCGCTCCTTCACTCCCGCCGATCTACGGGAATGCGGGCAGGCTGCAGCAGGTGTTCATAAACCTCTTCCTGAACGCTCGGGATGCCATGCCTGCCGGCGGTGAATTGAAGATTCAGACTGCCATGAATGACTCCATGGTAATTGTCGACGTTCGGGACACGGGAATGGGCATCTCCGAAGAGAACATCAAGAGGATTTACGATCCGTTCTTCACGACCAAGAGAACCGGGAAGGGAACAGGTCTGGGTCTGGCCGTCACCTATGGCATAATTCAAGATCATGGTGGACGGATCTTTGTGGACAGCACTCCGGGTCAAGGCACCCATTTCCGCTTGAAGCTGCCAACGCGACAATCTCTGAGGCAATGAGCAACAACCGCAGAATACTGGTGGCCGACGACGAGGAGATCATGCGCGATGTTCTCGGCACACTGCTGGGCGCCGAGAACTACCGTGTCGATCTGGCGCAGAACGGTGTCCAGGCCATCGACATGATCAAGGATAAGGAGTACAGCGTTGTACTCCTGGACTTGATGATGCCGGATCTGGATGGCCTGCAAGTGCTCGAAGAGCTCAAGAAGCTCGAGAGCGGTCCGGTTGCCGTGGTACTGACGGCATTCGGCTCGATCGAGAAGGCGGTCAAAGCAACCAAGCTCGGAGCCTTCGATTTCATCACAAAGCCATTCAAGAACGAAGAAATCCTCCTTGCAGTCAAGAATGCAATGGAGCAGCACGAACTGCGCGAGGAGAACCGCAGGCTCAGGAGGTCGCTGCGCGAGCGCTACAACTTCCGAAATATCATCGGGAAGAGTGCCTCCATGCAGCAGATCTTCGACCTCGTCACGCAAGTGGCGCCACGACGCAGCACGGTGCTCATACAGGGGCAAAGCGGCACCGGCAAGGAACTTGTGGCCAAGGCGATTCACGCCGCCAGCGGGAGAGCCGATGCTCCATTCGTTGCCATCAACTGCGGCAACATCCCTTCGGACCTGCTCGAAAGCGAGATCTTCGGCCACGTGCGAGGCGCGTACACTGGCGCGACCAGCGCCAAAAAGGGACTCTTCGAAGTCGCCGATGGTGGCACGTTGTTTTTGGACGAGGTTGCCACCATCTCCATGGAAATGCAGGCAAAGCTCCTGCGGGTCATTCAGGAACGCGAGTTTCGCCGTCTGGGCGGACTGGAGAACATCAAGGTGGATGTGCGCATCATCGCGGCCACCAATACAGACCTGCAGGCAGCGGTGCAGCAAGGGACCTTCCGTGACGATCTCTACTACCGTCTCAATGTCATCGTTATAAAGCTCCCGCCGCTATGCGAACGCTCGGAAGACATTCCCTTGCTTGTCGAGCATTTTACTCGGAAGTACTGCGAGGAAAACGAAAGGGACCTCTGCACTGTCGATCCTGCGGCCATGAAGATACTCATGGATTACGACTGGCCGGGGAATGTACGCGAACTGGAGAATGTGATCGAGCGCGCCGTGGTCCTGTCATCCCACAGCGTCATTACTTCCGACAGTTTCCCAAAAAACATCACCACCATCGCGCCGGACGCCCCAATCCGCTTCCCGGGCGACGGCTTACCCCTCAAGGAACGCGTCGTGGGTTTCGAGAAGGCGCTCATTCTTGCTGCCCTCGACAGGACTGACTGGAACCAGAAGAAAGCGGCTCAGCTGCTGTCCGTGAACGCCACAACCCTCAGCGAAAAGCTCAAGCGACTCGGCATCAAGAACCGCTGAGAGTTCCTGCTGTCGTCTAATCACTGAAACAAAAGACCTGCAGAGTGAATCTAAAGATTTTTCGTATAATTTGTGTGATTCGTGGCGGATCTTGAGCGTGACTACTCGTAGCTGGACTTGACGGGCGGATGCCGTTAGAGTTTGGCATCATGGATCGGAGGTAATCCGATGAAAAATGTCTTCAGACTGTTTATATCATGCTCCTTTCTCGTGCTCCTTCTGCGGACCTCGTATGCGGACTATAAGCAGGCTGTGCAGTATTACTACCAGGGCAAGTACGATAAAGCCATCCAGGAATTGAAGCCGGACCTGGATGCGAATCCGGACTGGGAGACCGGTCACCGCCTGGTGGGACTCTGCTATCTGAATCTCAAGAACAACGCCCTGGCAGTGTCGTCGCTCACAAGAGCCGTCCAGCTCAAGTCCACAGCTTTTTCGACCTACTTCGGCCTCGGCCAGGCCTACTTTAACATGCAGAAGTACGACTATTGCGTCCTTGCACTCAACCAGGGGGAGCCGTTCCTTGCGAAGGAGAACACGAAGGATCAGGATAACCTCCGCTACGGGCTTTATCATCTGAGAGGCGCGGCACAGTACCGGCTGGGAAAATACAATGATGCCGCCAATGACTACACGGCCGCGCTGAGAATCAAACAGGCCGACTGGGTAGATTTTTCGGAATTGGGATTTGCGTACTACAGTCTCAACCGCTTCGATGAGGCGATCCAGGCGTTGCAAAAGGCCGCATCGATGAAACCCGGACAGGCCGCCGTGACGGAAACCATCGGAAAGGCCTATTTCAGAAAGGGCGTGGAGGCTCTGAAGGTGAAGCAGTACAGCCAGGCGGTCGAATCGTTCACGAAGGCCAAGGAATACAATCCTTCGGACGCTTATATCTCGGCAAACCTGGGAGAGGCCTATATATTCCAGAAGAGATTTCCGGAGGCGGAGAAGGCCTTGGCACAGGCCCTGGTGGCACTCCCCAACAGTGCGGACGTTTACATGCGCATGGGGCTGGCCTTTGAGATGCAGAAGAAATGGGATCTGGCTCTCAACGCCTATAAGAACGCCAATCAGCTCAATCCTGCCTACGGCCAGAAGGATATCGACCGGGTGACCGAAAACAAGAAGGCCGTGACTAAATGACGAAGTACGAATGAACCCACTGGCATGGCCTTTTTCATTCGTCATTTGAGGCGACGGTGTATTTTCCTCTCCAGTTGCGGACATTGCCGGATTCGTCGACAGCGATAATGCGGTAGCCATACTGACCCGGCTTCCTCCCCTCCTCGATAGGAACCGACACCGCGATATAGCTCGCGCCCTTCTCCTGCCCCGCCTGCGCCTGAAGAACCCTCCCAGATGCTTCATCCAGCAAGAAGATCCCCCAAGGAAGGAGGTCGTTTGAACCGTCTTTGACAAACAGGCGCAGCTGCAGGGCCGACCCCGCTCTGCAGGCCTCGGGCACGGAGGCTGTTTTCAGCAACTGCGGTGCGTCCTCGTCGGAGGTGACTGTGACCTCTTCGGGGTCCTGGTGGCTGCGTACTCTCTTCAACCACTCCGCCTCGAGAAGTTCCGGACCGGTCTTGAACGTCGCTGCTATGCTCTCCAGCAGATTCCCCTTGCGCATGGATTCGAAAAGCTTGAGAACCCTGTCGCGTCCATGCAGTTCACGGCAAGTCATGAGAAAGGTGATCCCCGGCGAGGCCGTGCGCAGATTATGGTGTCCGCCGGAGAAGGACGCCCAAGCGGACTGGATGTTCAGTCCCAGCAGCTTCATCCTGTCGAGCTGCTGGGATATTATCCAGGCTCCGCTGAGACTGCGCGAGTTGCGTTCGTATTCATGGACCAGTATTTCGGACATTCCCTCGACGAGAAATGCATTCTCCTGGCGGGCGGACGCGCCGCGGGAAAGCACGTACAGGCCCAGGCGAGCCATTTCGCGTGCTGAGTTATGGAAAAGGAAGCTCTTTGCATCGGGGGCAGCCGAAGGCTGGTTCATGCCTACCACAATGCTGAAGTCCTGGTAGTTGGTTGAGGTGTCGGCGCCGTTCCAGTCGATTACCACCAGAATCGGCCTTGGGAGGCTGTCTCCCGTTGCGGCGTTCATGAAGCGCCAGCAGCGCTCCAGGTCCATTATGGAGTCTCTGCCCAGCCACTCCCTCTCCAGTGGAACCCGGATGCGCAGGTGCTCGGAGCGAATCCGGTCATCCACGGACTGGGAATGCACGAGCGGAGCCGTGAGCAGAAGGATGAATGCGGCTATGGTCGGATAAGTATTTGCACGCCTGCGCATCTGTCAATCCGTTATGCGGAATTTTCCGGCTCGTGGGCTGGATTCGCAGCTCATGCGGAGCCTTGGCGCACCGCAGAGCGCGAAGCTTGCCCGTGCGTCCTCCGCCGATCCGCGCCTTGATTAGGAGGAAAAGCTTGTCACCGCAGTGGGTTCATCGTTGTACCAGTCAAACACGTTCACGAGCTTGGTTATCGTGAGGAGATCGATCAGGCGCTGATTCGGTGCCAACAGCTTCAGGTTGCCACCCTTCTTTCGTATCGCAGTGAAGCAGCGGATTATTTCGCCCAGTCCGGCACTGTCTATGTAAGGAACCTTGGCCAGATTCAGAAGTACGCGATTGTGCCCCTTGCCCAGGAGATCATCCACAGCCTGCTTGATCTCGACGTCGCCCTCACCCAAGAGTATCTTCCCCTCGATGTCTATGACGACGACATTCCCCGCCTTCCTGGTCGAGAACTTCATGAATTCCTCCAGTTTGCGCGTGAAAAGAGAAGCTAACATACGCGCCCAACCAAGTCAATTTGGTGAAGTCCGACGGGATCTCAGGCCTTTTCCGTGCTGACGTGGGAGGTTCTTAGAGCCCGCTCAAGAATAAACTTACGTTCTGTCGAAAGCACCGTCGCGCCTGCGGTGCTCTTGGGGCGGGCAGTTGCGAGGCGTCGCGACGCAGGCGATATCGAAATATATCGTCGAGGAGCGGCAACGAAGCAGATGCCCGACGGCCTAACGACTCAATCCATTGCGGCGCGAGGCCGCGCTGTGCTATACATCAGCTTCGCCCAAGGACTGAGTTTTCCGCCGGCAGTCGGAACAACTTTATGCGGAGCGCGACATGACAGGTTTCATTCGTTCTATAACAGCGAGAGAGATCCTGGATTCACGAGGAAATCCAACAATCGAGGCTGAGGTCGTCCTGGAAAACAACGTTCGCGGGCGGGCGGCGGTGCCCTCCGGCGCCTCAACGGGTACCCACGAGGCGGTGGAGCTCCGCGACGGTGACACGACGCGCTATGTCGGCAAAGGTGTATTGCGCGCAGTCGAAAACGTGAACACATTGATCGCACCAGCGCTCATCGGCGAAAGCGTTCTCAACCAGAGAGCCATCGATCGAATCCTCATCAACCTTGACGGGTCGGCGAACAAAGGCAGGCTTGGCGCCAATGCCATCCTGTCCGTCTCAATGGCCTCTGCGCGTGCCGCAGCAGCTGCCCTCGACGTTCCGTTGTATCGCTACATAGGCGGCACAAATGCCTGCATACTCCCGGTGCCGATGATGAACATCCTGAACGGCGGCGCCCACGCCGACAACAATGTGGATCCTCAGGAATTCATGATCGTTCCGGCGGGCGCTGCAAGATTTTCTGAAAGCCTGCGCATGGGTACCGAAACCTTTCATGCGCTGAAATCCGTGCTGAAAAAGAAGGGCTATGCGACCAGCGTCGGCGACGAGGGGGGATTCGCTCCCAATGTCAAATCGAGCGAGGAAGCTCTCGACCTGATTGTGGAGGCCATCCAGAAAGCCGGTTACAAACCCGGAGAGCAGATCTCCCTGGCTTTGGATGTGGCTGCCAGCGAGTTCTTCGAAAATGGCAAGTACTATTTCAAGAAATCCAGCGGAGCCCGACTGGCTGCCGATGATATGGTCAAACTCTACGAAAAGTGGGCTCAACAGTACCCTATCGTCTCTATCGAAGACGGCATGGCAGAAGACGACTGGGCGGGCTGGGTGTCGTTGACCGCCGCATTGGGTGAGAAGATCCAGCTAGTGGGTGACGACGTATTCGTCACCAATGCCGAGCGGCTGCAGAAGGGCATCACCGATGAGGTTGCCAACAGCATCCTGATCAAGCTCAACCAGGTCGGAACGCTGAGTGAGACGATGGACACAATCGAGCTCGCCAAAGTCGATGGATACACGACGGTGATCTCTCATCGCTCGGGAGAAACCGAGGATCCCTTCATTGCCGATCTGGCAGTCGCTACCAATGCCGGCCAGATAAAGACAGGTTCCGCAAGCCGCACAGACCGGATTTCGAAGTACAACCAGCTCCTGCGCATCGAGGAGGAGCTTAAGGGCCAAGCTCGCTTCCTTGGCAGCCAGCTCTATTGATTGACGATCTCAGATTGACGATTGACGATTGCGGGCCCTTAGGGTCCGTGCAAAAGCAAGGTCACAATTGGCACAGAATGCAGTCATGTACGGGGGGTCATCAGACCGGCGCCACAGGTGGTTTCCTATCGTGCAAATTGCGAAGTTGATTCTGAGCGAAGGAATGTCAATACCCGAATGATGACTGGGAGGCCGGTTTTCAATCGTCATTCGTCAATCTGAAATCGTCAATCCGAATCGGGGGAACATTCGCTTTTCGATATGGCACTCCCCATCCTCGATGTTCGCCATCTCAGTGTCAGCTATCCGACCCCCTCGGGACAGCTTCGGGCTGTCAGTGACCTTTCTCTCCAAATATCGCCCGGCGAGACTGTGGCACTTGTCGGCGAAACCGGCTGCGGCAAATCGACTCTGGCACTCACGCTTCTCGGACTCCTCGGCTCGGGGCAGATCGAAAGCGGAGAGATACTCTTCAATGATCTCGATCTCAGGAAGCTTAAGAAGCGTGACTGGAGAAAGATCCGTGGGGGCCAGATCGGGCTCATTTTCCAGGATGCTCGGAGTGCATTGAACCCCACATTGACGGTCGGGGCTCACCTGGTGGAAGCCATGCGCGCGCATCAGAGTCTGTCCAGGAAGCAGGCCCGCGCGCGGTCCCTGGAGATCTTGAGCGAGGCAGGCATTCCCGAGCCCCATTTTCAGATGCGGAGGTATCCGTTCGAACTGTCTGGCGGCATGTGCCAGAGAGTCTGCATCGCCCTTGGGATCTGCAACAACCCGCGGCTGCTGGTAGCCGATGAGCCGACCAGTGCGCTCGACCCCACTATTCAGGCTCAAATTATCGATCTGCTCGAACGGATGAAACACCGTCACAGTCTCTCCCTGCTATTGATAAGTCATGATTTGGCGCTTGTGTCGGAGAGCGCGCAGCGCATAGCCGTAATGTACCACTCCCGCCTCGTGGAGTTCGGCCCCAGAGGCAGCGTCCTGACCAATCCGCTCCACCCCTATACTCGCGCCTTGAAGGAAGCCGTGCCGGATCTCGACCACCATCGTGATTCCCGCCCTCTTGCCGCTGTCCCGGGCGCGACGCCGGCGCCAGGAGAGGATTTTCCCGGATGCCCCTTCGTACCGCGCTGCAGATTTAGCGAGCCGAGGTGCTCTCAGGCATTTCCGGAACCGTCGCGGGTGACGGATGGGCATTGGGCTGCCTGCATCAGCGAAATTCGCTGATTTCAGGTCCGGGTCCGGAGAGAATCTGCTGTATACCGAATTAGACGAGCGAAAAGAGTTCACGGCGTATTTCGTGAGATTTGGGTGACTCGTCGCAGTCAAGGGGGATGGCGAACAGGTGGCGATTTGGCAATTCCTATTCTGAGCATCAAAAACCTGAGCAAAGACTACAGCGCCGGAGGAATATGGGCCGGCAGGATGATCCGGGCACTGGACCACGTGAGCCTCGACATAGCCCCGGGGGAAATGCTGGGATTGGTAGGCGAATCCGGCTGCGGCAAGACCACACTTGCGCGCTGCGCCTTGCGGCTGACGCCCCCTACGTCAGGCTCGGTTTACTTTGACGGCGTCGATCTGAACTTGCTTTCGTCCGATGCCCTCCGCCGCAAGCGCCGTGAATTTCAGATCATATTCCAGGATCCCTTCGCTGCCCTGGATCCGAACATGCGCATTCGGCAGATCCTCCTGGAGCCGTTCCAGGCCCACGGGCTAGGCACGCGCGGCGATAGAGAGAAGTGGATCAGGGAGCTTGCAGAAGCCGTCTCCCTGGACCCTCTGCTTCTTTCGCGCCGACCGGCAAACCTGAGCGGCGGCCAGCAACAGCGTGTCGGCATAGCCCGCGCACTTAGCCTGAAACCTCGCCTCCTGGTGGCTGACGAGCCTGTCTCTGCGTTGGATGTCTCCGTTCAAGCCCAGATCCTCAATCTGCTCGCGGAGCTTCAGAGGCGCTTCGGTTTGACACTGATCCTGATTTCCCATTCGCTCCCGGTGGTTCATTACCTGTGCTCGCGTGTCGCCGTAATGTATCTTGGACGCATCGTAGAGGAGGCGCCTGCATCAGAGTTCTTCGCCAAGCCAAAGCATCCTTATAGCGAGCTGCTGCTCCAAAGCATGCCATCGCTTACACTATCCGGGGCACGGCTTCCCTCGCCGGGAAAAGGGGAACTACCGAAGGCAACTGCGCCTCCTCCGGGGTGCGCCTTTCACCCGCGCTGCCCCCATGCCCGGGCACAATGCCGCAAGGATGTCCCGACCTTGAGCGCGTGCGGCCTCGACTCGAGAGTTGCGTGTTTCCTGTATACTTCAGACCATTCTTCGTCGTAAAAATAGCCATCAATTCCAATGGAGGAGCTATGACACCGGAACCGAACATGGAATCCACTCCGAGTCCTGCAGTACCTGCGGCGCGCAATCTTTTCAGCCGGCTGATAGGGGTCTATTTCTCCCCTCGAGAGACGTTTCGGGAGATCGGTCAGTCACCCCGCGTGCTGGTGCCGATGATTGTTATGGTAGTCCTCGGCTTCCTTCTCGGCTTTTACATGACGAAGCGTCTGGATATGCAGTCGATGCTCTCCGCCCAGTTCGACAAACAGGTGATGGAAGGCCGCCTCACGAAGGAGCAGGTCGAACAACAAATGCCCATCGCGTCAAAGATCATCGGTGTTCAGATCCTGATTGCAGCGGCACTCGGAAACGTCGTCGTGGCGCTGGTTGTGGCCGGAGTGTTCAAACTGATTAGCACGTTGATTGGAGCAGAGAATCGATTCAAGTCAGTCTTTTCCGTTACCCTTCACACCATGATTGCCGTATCGATCATTTCCTCCGCGTTGTTCGCTTTGATCCTCTCCTTCAGGGATCCCAGCGAAATCACCTTTGAGAACTTGAATTCATTGGTGAGCTCGAACCTGGGCGCGGTTCTGACAAGCGCACTTGGCAAGGATGGGCTGCCGAAGTTCATCATGAAGCTGGCGGGATGGGTGGATGTATTCGCCATCTGGATGATTTCACTGCTGGCAGTCGGTTATTCCGCGGTGTCGCAGAAGCTCAAGACAGGGACCGCTGCCACGTGCCTGGGAGTGCTTTATGGCATAGTTGCGGTGATCGGCTCCATTATCGGAGCTCTGCGCGGCTGAGGCTCAGGCCGGTCTACTTTGTAACCCCCCAGCGACAGCCGTTGTATCTCGCACGAAAACCGCGCGGGAGCGGCTAAGTGCTGGCGCAAGAATAACTTCACATTTTGCTGCTGGCCCCCAGGCCCGCTGGCGAGGCGCGAGCGACGAGCTAT
>DASQID010000152.1:0-4597 GCA_035631775.1 Acidobacteriota bacterium | reverse complement strand
ATGGATTCGCTGACCTCCGGTTCCGCCTCATTTTTGTACTTGTAGATGGAAGGGAGTCCCAAAGTCTGCGGCCGGTCTGCGATGGTGCGATACAGAATCAGTGCCGCTATAAAGCAGAGCAAGCCGGGGCCGAAGAAGCCCCAGCGCCATCCCAGAACCGACACGAGGAAAGCCGTTCCCGCGAAAGTGATTCCCTCGCCGATGCTATGGCTCGCACTCCAGATTCCGTAGCGGGTGCCGCGCTCCTTCCGCCCGAACCAGTGCGAGAGCACAACCACACTCGGAGCCGAGCCTATGGACTGGAACCAGCCATTGAGCGCCCACAACAGAAAGAAGACGAGGAACAGAGTATTGAAGCCGAGAATGAGGTTTGCCAAGGAAGACAGAAGGAGGGCCGTCGACATAAAACGGGCGATGTTGCAGCGATCGGCCAGGAACCCGTTGATCAACTTACCAACCGAGTAAACCAGCAGCAAGGCAGAGCCCACAAGACCCATCTGCGTCGCGTTCAAGATTCCTTCGTCGAGCAAGGGCTTCTTGACGACGGAAAAATTCATCCTGCAGACGTAAAAGAGACCGTAACCGAAGGTCACGGACAGAAAGACCGAGAGGCGTTTGCGCCCGTACAGGCGATCGATGAGGGATTGGTCCGAAGAAAACTGAGGCCGATCAGGCCCAGTCCTAAAGAACGTGACCAGGGGATTAGGCATGAGGTCTTATACAGGTGTGGGCGCGGAAGTGTCAAATGCAAATTGAACACGTTTGCAAACGCTCGAGGCGAATTGCCGCCAACTCGGCGATAATGTGTTGAAAGGTCTGCTCCGATAGTGCTATAGAGGTAGCGGAAAATGTGATCATTTGGTGCACACGTTTGCAGCGTTCGATTTCGCCTTCTTCAGAACCTGCGCGAAATCAACTTCGCAATTTGGCACGAAAGAAAACCACCTGTGGCGCCGGTCATCGGACCGGCGCAGGTCGCCGCCTCCGGCCGCGACTGGGGGGTCTGGCCCCCGCACATGATTACATTCTGTGCCCTGAGGAGATACCTGTGAATACAATGAAAGCTCTCGTATTTAGAGATATCGGCAGAATCGAAGTCGATGAAATCCCGGTGCCTGAAGTCACCCGGCCTGACGATGTGTTGCTCAAGGTCGCCGCCTGCGGCGTGTGCGGCACCGACATAAAAATCCTCGAAGGCAAGCATGCCTACCGCCAAAACACGGTCATTGGACACGAGTTCAACGGCACCGTAGTCCGGGTTGGCTCCCACGTCTCGCACGTAAAGCCAGGTGATCGCATAGCAATCGACAACAATCCACGCTGCGGATTCTGCTCCTTCTGCCGCATGGGGATGAGCAGCCAGTGCTCGGAAATAAGCAAGAACGCCATTGGCGTTCAGCGCAACGGCGGCTACGCCGAGTACTGCCTGGTGCCGGAGAGTGTCTGCTATCCCCTGCCCCCCGAAATTGACGAGATTCTGGGTACGCAGGTCGAAACCCTCGCAACTGTCATTAACGGCATGAATACACTGCTCATGCTTCCATACGAATATGTACTGGTGACGGGCTTCGGACCGATCGGCTATCTGTTCGCTTCCCTCGCAAGAAACATCGCGGCGAAGGTGGCCGTGACCGAGATCGATCCCTTCAGAATCAGCGTTGCAAAGCAGTTGGGCCTCACCGTGTGGAATCCTCACGAGGACGATGTTGTGGCCCAAATCACGGACTTTACTTACGGCCGCAAGGCCGATATCGTGATCGAGGCCACCGGAACCGAACTCGAGACTGCACTTAAGTGCGTGACGCCTGGGGGTAAGGTGCTCGTCTTCGGCATGGATTCAAGTTCACGCGCGGCTGTCGTGCCGCACGACATCACGCGCTGGGCCGTTAAGGTCCTGGGTGTTTATCTGGGACAAAACACGATGCTGCCCGCGGCCCGGATTTTGCGCGAAGGGCGCATCAACATGAAACCCTTCTTTACCAGGATCATTCCGCTCGAAGAGGGGGTCAATGCATTCTGCGATCTGGGACTGAACCTGGCGACGATGGCCCACCACCCGAAGAGGGCAATGAAGATCGTACTGAAACCATAAATCCATTGCGGATTTCGGATTGCGGATTAGGGATCGCGCGACCTCTGAAAGTAGATTTATATTCCGCAATCCGCAACCCGAAATCCGCAATATCTGTTGGGGGCAATGTGATTGATCGATTGAACATCGGTTTCATCGGAACAGGACGTATCGGCAGCTTTCACATTCGCAATCTGGTGCGCCTCCTTCCGGAGGCGAATGTCGTGGCTGCCTGCGACATCCGGTTGGAGGTGGTGCGGGCAATCGCCGACGAGCTCGGGATACCTCGTGTCACGCCTGATTACAAGGAACTTCTGGCGGACGAGAGCATCCATGCCGTTGTCATTGCCTCAAACACGGACACACACTCCTTCATGATTCAGGACGCCGCACGCGCCGGAAAACACATCTTTTCCGAAAAGCCGCTTGCACTCGATCTGCCGAGCATCGATGCCGCCCTGGCCGCCGTGAACAAGGCCGGGGTGAAACTTCAGGTCGGCTTCAACCGCCGCTTTGACCACAGCTTCCGGCGGGTGCGCGAGATCGTGCAGTCGGGCCGGATCGGCAGGCCGTGCATCCTTCACATTACCAATCGGGATCCGGAGCCGCCGACGATCGCTTATGCCAAGACTTCCGGCGGCATGTTTCTCGATATGTCCATCCACGATTTCGACATGGCCCGCTATCAGATCGGCGAAGTGGAAGAGGTGTACGCCATCGGCAATGTGCTCGTCGCACCCGGGCTTGCAGAGATCGGCGACGTAGACACGGATGTCATTACGCTGCGCTTCGCCGATGGAACACTCGGCGTGATCGACAACAGCCGTCAGTCCCCCTATGGATATGACCAGCGCCTGGAGGTATTCTGTGCGCAGGGGGCGGCCCGTGCGGAAAACCAGGCAACCGACACGGTGCTGCAGAGCGATTACACGGGTGTCTACTCAGCCAAGCCGCCGCGCTTTTTCATGGATAGATACACGGAGTGCTATGTCACGGAGTTGAAGGAATTCATCGATTGTGTCCTGAACGATAAGACGCCGCCCGTCACGGGCAACGACGGTCGACTCGCCGTCGTCATCGGTCACGCCGCCATCAAATCCTGGAAAGAGAACCGGCCTGTCCGCCTGAGCGAGATTTCCGCAACCTAGGAATCGCGTGCCTTCATTGTTGGATTCTTAAAAGCCACCGCGAAGACGCGAAGCCGCAAAGAACATGATGGCGCCAGAAACTCGATGAGTGTATACGATCCGATACCCGGACAAACTGTGTTTGGAGCGGCGCTTCCCAGCTACGATGAGTTGCAGGGATGTATCCGCTGCGGCCGCTGCCTGCCGGTCTGTCCGACCTACCAGCAGACGCAATTGGAGATCTTCTCCCCGCGCGGCCGATTAAGCCTGCTGCGCGCCGTCGAAGACGGCAAACTCGACCTCACCGCCCGGGTGGAGCAGCACCTCTATCACTGCCTCGATTGCCGTGCCTGCAACACCGTCTGCCCGCCGGGAGTGCGCATCGGCGAGTTGATCCTGCGCGGCCGCGTCGCAGCGGAGGAAAGACATCCACGCTCCTTGCTGATCCGGTTCTTCCTGCGAAACATCCTCGTCGGGGCACGGCGTGCCGAGATTCTCTCGGCTCCCCTGCGGTTTGTGCAGGCCCTTCGTCTGGACCGGTTGGCGGTACTACTCCTCGGCAGGCTTCCCGGCATAGGCACGAGGATACGCGACCTGCTCTTGTTTGCGCCGCGCATCGGGAAGCCGGTGCGCCGTGAGCTTGCATTCATCACACCGGCCCAAGGCGAAAGGCGCCACCGCGTTGCTTTCTTCCTTGGGTGCATGATGAACGTGGCCATGCCCGACGTCAGCCGCGCGACTCTTCGTGTCCTGACACGTGCCGGCTGCGAAGTCATCACCCCCGATTCCCAGAGGTGTTGCGGGGCCCCGCAGGACGATCAGGCAATGCCGGACCTGGCCCGGGAAATGGCGCGGCACAATATTGCACTGTTCGAGAGTCTGCCGGGGGACGTCGAAGCCATCGTCACCGACTGTGCCGGTTGCAGCGGAGCGCTGAAGGAGTATGCCGAGTGGCTGCACGGCGATCCGGCATGGTCGGTCCGGGCGAGGAGCTTCAGCGCAAGGGTTCGCGACGTGACCGAATGGCTTGACGCCATATGGCCGCCGGAATTGGGACTCAGGCATACGCCCGCCCGCGCGACTTACCACGACCCCTGCCACCTCGCAAATGTTCAGGGCGTCAGGAAGGCCCCGCGCAACCTGCTCGCCCGCATTCAAGGCCTGGAAACAGCCCCACTGGCCGATTCTTTCCCGGTCCGATGCTGCGGTAGCGCGGGCATCTACAACGTCACCCACCAGCC
Source organism: Acidobacteriota bacterium (assembly GCA_035631775.1). GTDB lineage: Bacteria > Acidobacteriota > UBA6911 > UBA6911 > UBA6911 > DASQID01. The sequence continues at coordinate 158 of DASQID010000152.1, read as the reverse complement.
GATGTCAACCAGACTGCTCGAAGCCAAGATGGACGACATCGCCGCCACGGGCGCTGACCTCATCGTCAGCGCCAATCCGGGCTGCCTGATGCAACTCGAGTGGGGACAGAAGCGCGCTCATTCGGAGGTCCGTGTCCGGCACATCGTGCAGGTGCTCG
>DASQID010000151.1:0-3565 GCA_035631775.1 Acidobacteriota bacterium | reverse complement strand
GGTCTGGCGCACCGTATCCGGGATATGATTCCACAGCATCACGGCACCAGGATCATGACCTATTTCTATCAGAAGGCAAAGGACTCGCCGGATACCAAGAACCAGGAGATCGTGGAGGCGGACTTCCGCTACCCCGGGCCCAAGCCCCAGAGCAAAGAGGCAGCCATCATGATGATGGCCGACTCGGTTGAAGCTGCCTCGCGCACGCTCACCAACCCCACGGCCGCCCAGATTCAGGGAATGATCAATCGTCTGATCGACGCCATCGTCGCCGATAACCAGTTCGAGGAATGCGACATAACTCTTCGAGATGTTCGGCTGGTCAAAGAGAGTTTCTTCAAGATCCTGACGGGGATTTATCATCGCAGGATTGATTATCCTGGATATGACTTCAAAGATATCGGTGACCAATCCGAAAAGTCCCTGGCCCAAAATTCAAGTAATAAACAGGCAACGGCGGTTTAGGCTGTTTCCGGAGGCTATTGCGCGCCTTTGTGCCGAAGTCATCCGCGTACTCGGTAAGCCCCACAGCTCTGCGTCAGTGGTCTTCATCGGCACGCGGAAGATGCGCTCGTTAAACCGAGAGTATCTGGGCAGGGATTACGCCACCGACGTCCTGAGCTTCAACTATGCGGGAAAGGGAACGGATCCTCACCTCGAGGATGCGGCTCTTTACCTAGGGGATATTGTCATCTCAACCGACGTGGCCTGGAATCATGCATCAAACCATGACGTCACCCTGGACCAGGAGGTCAGCAAACTCCTCATACACGGAATTCTCCACCTGCTGGGATACGACCATGAACGCGATGACGGGGAAATGAACCGTCTGCAGGCGCGGTTGCTGCGCCGCTGGGATGTTCAGAATCCCGGACCGGTGGCGAACATGAAGTAGTGCGCTTGCCCGGGGCTATTGGCTTGCCCCCCTCCAGGGGGCCTTTTGAAGCCACCCGCTCTCCGGGTGGAGACTCACTGACAGACCCTTACTGAGTGTCGAGGTATTCAAATCACCGGCTCCACGCATGAGCATATTTTCCCTGGAACTAGTCGTCATCGGGCTGTGTCTTGTTTTCCTCTTCTACCTGTCGGTAGTGGAAAGCGCAATCACGCAGTCAAGCCCTCTCACTCTGCGAATGATGCTCGAGCGCGAGGATTCTTCGAAACCCCCACTTCTCTCTGTGGTTCTCGAGGACGAGATGCAGGTAATCGTTCCACTGCACCTCGGGACTCAGGTATCGCTGATCGTCATCGCCATCCTGACAACCCACCTTAGCCTCAACCGCTGGTCGACTTGGGGTGTCTTGAATTCGTTTGTGATTATTTCCGCCGTTTCCATCCTCTTCAGGCAGCTCGTGCCCCGCCTTGTTGTGCAGCACGAGCCAGAGAAGAAGTTGGTTGCTCTGCTTGCCAGTCTCAATCCGATTTACCGGATGCTCCGTTCGCTGGCTCTGCCCGTTTCGGGGGCTTTGAATCTCTACCGGAAGCTTCGTGAGGACACCGGGGCAGATGCCGTGCCGGCAGGCGGCGAAGCGACGGGCGAGGAGATCCAGGCTTACCTGGAGATCGGCGAAGATGAAGGCATCCTGAAGGAGGATGACAGCAAACTCATTCAATCGGTTGTGGAATTCGGCGATACCCTCGTGCGGGAGGTGATGACCACACGCACCAAGATCGTGGCCTGCGAGGAGTCTGCGACCATAGCAGAGCTTAGAGCGGTGATGGTTCAGCACAAGCATTCTCGTATTCCCGTTTACCGTGGCGATCTCGATCACATCATTGGGATCGCCTATATTCGTCAGCTGATGGCCGAGTATGCGAGGGGCAGGGATTCGGACCCGATCGCGGGCCTGACCTACCCTGCGCTCTTCGTGCCGGAAACGAAGCCGGTATCCAAGCTGCTCAAGGAGCTGCAGGAGCGTGGGGACCACGCAGCAATCGTCATCGACGAGTTTGGCGGGGTGGCAGGGCTGGTGACAATCGAGGATCTCATCGAAGAAATCGTTGGAGAAATCCGCGACGAAGACCAGGCCAAGGTGAGTGAAGTCGTCGAGGAAGGGCCTCGCAGCTTCGTTGTTGGCGGCAGCACGGGGATTCAGCGACTCGAGAGTCTGGCGGGGCGTAAGTTTGAAGGGGTGGATTGCACTACCGCCGCGGGGCTGATAGTGGCTTTTCTCGGCCGGGTTCCTGCGCCTGGCGAGGAGTTTGACCTGCAAGGACTTCACATCCAGGTCCTGGACGCCGACCGGAAGCGCGTCCATCGAATCCGCGTTCAGTTGCCTCAGCCCGCCTCGGGTTGAGTCTGTTTTTGGCTCCTTTGCACCTGGCGGTGGCTTTTTGAAAAGCCACCGCCAAGGCGCGAAGACGCGAAAGAACTGCTACCCGGAGAAGGGCTTGCGCGGAACAAAGTGGCCCCAGCCTGCGCTGCCGAGAAAGCGGTCTTCATTCACAATCAGCTTGCCCCGCGAATACACTCTGCGGCTCACTCCTTTGATTCTCCAGCCTTCATACAGGTTGTAGTCGACGTGCATGTGATGGGAACCGGCGGACAGCGTAACCTCGGCTTCCGGATCGAAAAGGACGATATCTGCATCGCTGCCGGGAGCGATCGCTCCCTTCTTCGGATAGAGGCCGAAGAGTCTCGCTGGAGTGGTGGAGACCAGATCAATCCATCGATTGAGTGAGATCCTGCCTGTCCTGACGCCCCTGTCATAGATCAGGGCTACGCGGTTCTCGACACCGGGCCCCCCGTTCGGGATTTTCGAGAAATCGTCCCTTCCGAGGGTCTTCTGACCATTGAACATGAAAGGGCAGTGGTCTGTCGAAACAACCTGCAGTTGATCGTCGGCCAGAGCCTTCCAGAGTTCGTCCTGGTTCCACGCTTCCCGCAAAGGCGGAGTGAGCACATACCTGGCACCCTCAAATCCCGGACGGTTGTAATCGTCGATGGACAGGCAAAGATATTGCGGGCAGGTCTCGGCCAACGCAGGGAAGCGGCGCTCCCTGGATTCCCGGATCCTGGCCAAGGCCTCCGCGCAGCTTACGTGGACTATGTAAACGGGCGCTTCGGCCATTTGCGCGAGAGCGATAGCTCTTCCCGTCGCCTCGGCTTCAGCCGTCGTGGGCCGCGTCAGTGCATGGTATTTGGGAGAAATGTTGCCCTGAGCAAGCGCCTCCTTTACGAGGAAGTCGATGACCTCGCCGTTCTCGGCGTGCACACAAATCAATCCGCCCGCTCCGGCCGCCGCCCTCAGCGCCTTGAAAATAGTGGCGTCGTCTACCATCAGAGTCCCCGGGTAGGCCATGAACAGCTTGAAACTGGAGACGCCTTCGCGAATTAGGGACTTCATCTCCTCGAGATAATCTTCGCGGAGATCGGTGATAGTCATGTGAAAACCATAGTCTACGACCGCCTTCTGCTCGGCCTTTTTGTGCCATCTGTCGAGTGCAGAGCGCATCGACTGGCCGCGCGATTGGGCTGCGAAATCGATCAGCATGGTCGTACCGCCGAAAGCGGCTGCCCGAGTTCCGGTTTCGAAGTCGTCGGAGGTGACGGTTCCCCCTGCGG
>DASQID010000150.1:0-3514 GCA_035631775.1 Acidobacteriota bacterium | reverse complement strand
TTGACCATGATGCTGCTTCACGGAGAATCGCGAGCTTGCTTGTATTCCTAGCGGCTCAATCAGGACCGCACAGGCCAAGGGCTCACAACGGACAAATGACAAATGACCATTGACAAATTTCGCGGCGGCGCTCTTCGGATTGCAGGACCAACTCCTATATGGTGCGATAAAACTTCTGTCCCAAGGGAGCCGCACCCAAATCCTTTCATGCCGCAGCGATGAGGGGGCACCAGTGACGAAGTTTGCACCTGCGACTGGCGATCTACTTTTGGCTGTTTTTACTCATCTTCGCACGACAATCTCCTTCGTTGGTCTGCTGCTCCTCCTGCCCGGGCAGCAACTGCAGGCAAAGGAGAAGGTTGACCTGCTCATAAATCACGGCACAGTGGTGACGATGGATGCCGACGCACACCTGATTACAGATGGTGCCGTGGCGGTGCGCGGCGACCGCATCGTCGGCGTGGGGCCCTCAGGTGAAATCAGCGCCAAGTATGAGGCGGTCCGCACGATCCCGGCCGGCGGCAATATCGTCCTTCCCGGGCTCGTCAACACTCACAACCATGCACCCATGGTGCTGTTCCGCGGATTCGCGGATGATCTGAAGCTGATGGACTGGCTGCAGAACTACATATTTCCTGCCGAGGCCAGGAATGTCACCCGTGAATTTGTTCAATGGGGCACGCTGCTCGCGTGTCTCGAGATGATCCGTTCGGGCACAACAACCTATGCCGACATGTACTACTTCGAGGATCAGGTGGCTGAGGCAACGTTGCGCGCAGGAATGCGGGGCGTGCTGGGCGAAACGATTATCCAGTTCCCTGTGGCCGACAACAAGACGCCTGAAGACGCTTTGGCGTACACCGAGAAATTCATAAGGCGCTGGAAGGGTAGTCCGCTGATTACTCCCGCCGTCGCACCTCATGCCCCCTATACGAATTCAGCCGGGACGCTCAAGGCCTGCAAAGCCCTGGCCGAGAAATACGGGGTACCCTTGATTATCCACGTATCGGAAACCCAGGACGAGACAAGGCAAATCAAGGAAAAGTACGGCACGACCTCCACAAAGTGGTTGGAGCAACTGGACGTTCTCGGGCCGAACGTCCTTTTCAATCATGCCGTGTGGCTGACGGAAGAAGACATGGCCGTTGTCAAGAAGCACGGCGTCGCCGTGTCGCACAACCCGGAAAGCAATATGAAACTTGCGTCCGGAACGGCGCCGATCGTACGGATGCTGGCCCTCGGCATTCCCGTCGGCTTGGGAACAGACGGCGCGGCCAGCAACAATAACCTCGACATGTTCGAAGTAATGGACTTTGCCGCCAAGATCCACAAGTTGATTTCCATGGATCCGACCGTCATGCCCGCCCGGCAGGTGGTCCAAATGGCGACAAGCGGCGGCGCTCGTGCCCTCCGCCTCGAGAAGGAGATCGGCTCACTTGAACCCGGCAAGATGGCGGATTTCATCGTGGTGGACACAGGGCGCGCGCATGCATTGCCACTCTATAACGTCTATTCGCAACTCGTGTATGATCTGAAAGGAGCGGATGTGCGGACGAGTGTCATCGGCGGCAAGCTCGTGATGCTGGACGGGCGGATCTTGACGCTGGATGAGGCAAGCATCAAACAAAAAGCTCGGGAGTTGCAGAGGCGCATCCTCGATAGCCTCAAGAAGTGATTGCGGATTGAAATGCCGGGAATCCGCAATCTGCAATGCGCAGTAGGTTCGGGGGGTGGAAATGCAGCGGTTCAATCGGTTCGTGCTCATGGTGCTGGATAGTGCCGGCATCGGCGAGCTCCCTGATGCAGCCCATTGGGGGGACGCGGGAACGGACACTATCGGCCATGTCGTGGCAAAGGAGAAACCGCAACTTCCCAACCTCCGCGAATTGGGTCTTGGAAACATTCGTCCGCTGCATAACCTTCCCCCTGTCCCGATTCCGGTGGGAGCTTTTGGCAAGGCTGCCATATTTTCCAATGGCAAGGATACGACGGTCGGCCACTGGGAGATGACGGGCCTCATTACGCCTGTCCCGTTCCCCACCTATCCGCATGGATTTCCCGATAGGGTTCTCGATCCCTTCAGGAAGGCCATTGGACGCGACATACTCGGGAACAAGCCGGCCTCAGGCACAGAAATAATCGCGGAACTTGGGGCGGAACACATTCGAACGGGGAAGCCTATCGTGTACACGTCGGCCGACTCCGTCTTTCAGGTTGCCGCACACGAGGAAGTGATCCCCATTGACGAGCTTTACAGAATATGCCGGACAGCCCGCGAGCTGCTGGTCGGGCCGGATCAGGTTGGGCGAGTGATTGCGAGGCCCTTCCTTGGCGAACCCGGGAATTTCCGGCGCACCGGCAATCGAAAGGATTTTGCAGTCACGCCTCCCGAGCCCACCTTGCTGGACCGGCTTGCCGACAGAGGCTTGGCGACCGTCGGAGTCGGCAAGATTCCTTCCATCTTTGACTACCGCGGCCTGAGCGAGTGTCTTGAAGCACACAACAATGACGATTCGGTGAATCAGAGCATCAAGGCTCTCGGATTCGCCCGGAAGGGCCTGATCTTCACAAACCTTGTGGACTTCGACATGCTCTGGGGTCATCGAAGGGACAGCGCCGGCTATGCACGCGGTCTCGAAGCATTCGATCAGCGTCTGCCCGATATCCGTGCCACCATGAGGGAAGATGATTGCCTCATCATCAGTGCCGACCATGGCTGCGACCCGACTGCACACGGATCGGACCACACCAGGGAGTATGTTCCACTGCTGGTCTGCGGCAAGCAACTCGCGGGAGGTGTTGACCTCGGTACCCGCAAGTCCATGGCCGACATAGGCCAAACCATCGCCGATAACTTCGAATTCCAGCTCGCCAACGGCACCTCCTTCCTCCACGACCTCCGCTAACCTGCCGCTAACCCGCATAGTTTAATTCACGAGCAACCGGGCACCAGCTCTGAACGGGCCTTACATTGCTCCAGTGCGGACGGGTCAGTGACCCGTCCTGGTGACGATGAGGCCAAGACCCGGGAGTTGTTCGCGCCCCGCCGCTATGTTTCGACCTTTTGGCGCGGGCCTGTCGCAGAGTGCGAAGAAACACAGCTTAGTGCTCGATTTCATAAGTACGGAGACGTATTTCCGCCCGTTAGAGAAGTGCAAGCCGGCTCGGATTGGGGTTACAGCCAAACCTGCAGAGGCGCGGATCGAATTGGTCGTTTGCCATTTGACGACTTGATAGTGGCTGGATTCAATGGCAATTGGCCAATGATAAATGACAAATTCTTTGCATTACTGCCTTGCGGCTGCGATACATCATCGTATCTATGAATTCATCCACTTAGGTTGAACCACGACAGGAACCTGCGCAGACGTCCGCCTGCTCATGAATAGGCCGGGCCAAGTTAATGGGATCTTGGCCAAAGGTGTGGCCCACCCGAGGCTCAACAGTGTCTAATGACTCTCCACATATAAGTCAATTCAGTCCACGGGGATTAAGGCTGCGCCGGGTTTCGGCC
>DASQID010000149.1:0-8820 GCA_035631775.1 Acidobacteriota bacterium | reverse complement strand
CACCACACCTTGCTGCCCAGATAAGTCAGCTTTCCGTCTACATCTTTGGAACCCACCCGAAACTCGGGTTTCGGCTGCCATTCGGCGAATAATGTTCCGGTTTTCATGACTGCTCCTTCTGTAATGAGAGTCTTGATACCTTACCTTTTGTGTCTCTTACCGGCAAAACGGACGATCTCTCCACAAGGTGCGATTTCAATACAACTTTGTGGGGCCCTCCTCCCTCGCCACGAATTCTGCACATGATGCGCTTCATGCTTTCCAGCCCCATTTCATAGATCGGTTGATGTACGGTTGTCAGAGACGCGGGATGGGAATGCGTAAAGGGCAAATCGTCATATCCCACCAAGGAGACGTCCCGCGGGATGGAAATACCCATGTCCTGCGCAACGGCATAGAACAAGTACGCAATCCGATCGTGCCCCGCGAAGATGGCTGTGATTGAATCGATGTGCCCCAGGATGTCGCGGGCATACTCCATATAGCGCTTCTCATGGTATGGCACGGAACTTGCGAAAACGAGCGAGGGATCCGACCGGAGACGCATATCCGTGAGCGCCTTCTTATAGCCCTCGAGTCGCTCGCGTTCCGTGCTGAAAAGGGTGCTCAAGGCGATCACGATTCTTCGATGGCCACGCCGCACAAGGTATTCCGTCAGCGCATATGCGCCTTGAAAGTTGTCGGTCGTGACGAAATCGACCGTTACGCCTGGAACTGTGCGGTCCGCGAGCACGACGGGTATGTTTCTGCGGGTGAATTTCTCGACGATCCGCAGGTTCTTATCATCCGAGGCGGCAGTGGGGACAAAGATGACACCGTTGACGCCCTCTTCAATCAGGCGATCCGATTGAAGGTCGGCCTTCACGAACAGGTCATCTGTACTGCACAAAATCAGACTGTGCCTGTTTCTGGCCGCCTCGTCCTCCGCGCCGCGAGCCAATTCCGGAGCATACCCGCTGCGGATGTCCGGGACGAGAATTCCAACGATTGTGCGCCTGCCCGAATCGGACATGCGATTGAGAACGAAGGTTCCCCTCCTTCTCTGTCTCGACAGATATCCCATGTTTGTCAAATTCTGAACTGCCTGTCGGACCGTTGCGCGCGCCAGTCCTGTGATTCGTACCAGCTCTTCTTCCGTGGGAATTCTGTCGCTGGGCCTGAAGACGCCCTGCTCCATCTGCTCAATCAGCCATGTCTGCAGCTGGAAATACTGAGGGATGGGGCTGCTCCGATCGATGATCATGGCCGTCATCAACAATGCTCATTTGGCTAATTGTCTAGACAATTAGCCACAAGTGCATCGACAGTGTCAAATCAATTTTGCGGACAGGCTGCTCAACTACAGAATTCAGTCGGTCAGTTTGGCAGGTTGAGTCTCCATATGAATTCGGGAGTTGAGTAGCCTGCCCCCCTTATCTAGTTTCTGTCGCGAAACTCCTTGGCCATGCGGAAAGCGCCCCGGAGGGGCGCCGGCCAACAGCCCCGGGCAAGCGAAGCGCAGCCCGGGGTTAGGATTGTCAAGAAAGATCAAAGCCCTGAAGGGGCGACAGATAACACATGGCATACAAAGACCTTTCGCCCCTGACGGGGCCCGACCTGACGGGCGATTCATCGAGTTTCGCGACAGAAACTATCTAGTCCCGCCAGCGCTCGACCATCACTATGTTCATTGCCTTGTGATACCTGCAATAAAATCCGACCGAGCCGAGTCCGGCAAGAGATACCATCTCCTTCGAGCCATTCAGGAACATCCTCTCGGCCAGTTGGAGCTTGATCGCGTCATCGTCATAACCAAAGACGTTCGCTCGAGGGTCGAATTTGCCGGACATTAATGCGGCCAGGGCGTTGATGTCGACAAACCACTCACCGGCCTGATTCTGCACGGGTTCCTTTCCGAAAGGGAGCAGGTGCCCGAAGGCGGCAAAGCGCGGGCTTTGAACAGCGAATATGCAGTCCCATCGTATCCTTATACCGGTATTGGCGAGGCACACGGAGCATTCCTGCTCTGCAAACTCCTGAACAGCAGGAAAACCAACCTGACACTGGAACGGAACAACGCCCTCTCCTGGGATGAGATGCGGACGAGCGATGTCGTCTTCCTCGGCGCTCCGAAACTCAATCCGCAACTCAAGGACATACCTGCGGCGGGGGGATTTGTGATCGAGGGTGCCACACTTCGCAACCAGAAACCCAGACCGGGGGAGCAGGATGCGTACAGCAGCAAGTGGAGTGACGACCACACACAACTGCTGGAAGACTATGGTCTGATTTACCGGCTTCCGGGGCTGCACGAACATGGCGAAATAATGATCCTGGGCTCGTCCTCAACGGAAGGAACATGGGCGGCTGCTGAGTACGTGACGCAACCGGTCTATGCCAGGGAACTTGTCCAGAAGGTATCGTCGTCCGCCGGGAAACTGCCGCGTTGCTACCAGGTTGTTATCCGTGTCGAGTTTAAACAGCAGGTCCCCTGGAAGATATCCTATCTGACCCACCGCATTTTGGACCCGCCCTGGAAGTAGATCCAGCGCATTCAGTCGAGCGATACCTCCATACTACAAACCTTCAAATCCTTGCTACCTCGACAAGGATACAACACACGTGTCTTGGCGCCCTTGCGTCTTAGCGGTGGCTTTTTAGGAGGCCACCGCTAGGACGCCAAGACGCGAAGGAACGCCAAACTCTTTCGCTTGCGGCTGTGCTGCTAATCGGCAGCCAAGACTCGATGCACGCGGAGAAACGCACCACCCTCCCGCCTATGATCAGCAGACTTCGCACGATGACATGTGGCTCTCATGGATTTCGGCAATTCTAACGGGTCGATTTTCCCTCACGGACTTCATTGCAGCCAAACCCACCTCGACGGCGATCAGTTCGTCGGTCACACCCACCGGCACGGGCTTGTTCCCTCGAATCGCATTTACGAACGCCTGCATCTCCCGCAGATAGGATTCCGCGTACCGTTCCAGGAAGAAGCTGAGTGGAGGCGACGAGTGCGTCCCCATCCGGTCGAAGTACACGTGGTTGTCGGGAAGATTGTTGCTCACCGCAACCATGCCCTCGGATCCGAACACCTCGGCTCTCTGATCGTACCCATAGACGGCCTTCCGGCTGTTGTCAATCGTTCCCATCGCTCCGCTCTCGAACGACAGAATCGCGACTGACGTGTCCCAATCGCCGGATTTCTCGAACGCAGGATCGACAAGGACGTTCGCTCTGGCATAGACCTCCGTTACCTCGCTGCCGACCAGGTAGCGCGCCATGTCGAAATCATGGATCGTCATATCCTGAAACATTCCCCCCGAAGACCGGCTGTGGTCCTCGGGCGGAGGTGACGGATCCCGGCTCGTGATCCTCAGCACGTGCGGCGCGCCGACCTTACCTGATTGGATCACTTCCCGCACTTTCTGAAAATTGGGATCAAAGCGTCGGTTGAAGCCGGGCATCAGTTTGATCCCGTTTTTTTTCACCACATTGGCTATTTCCCTGATTCCGTCGAGGGATAGATCGATCGGTCTTTCACAAAATACGTGCTTTCCGGCGGCAGCAGCATCCAGGATCATCCTATAGTGCGTGTCAGTGGGTGTGCAAATGGCCACGGCGTCCACGTCCGCAAGCTCCAAAACGTGCCGGTAGTCGAGAAAGGAGTCCGGGATGTCATACCTTGCTTCCATCGTTGCCAATTCATCGGGAAATGTGTCCGACAATGCAATCACGCTTGCATCGGGGATCCGGTTCTCAAGATTTTCGATGTGAACCTTGCCGATCCTGCCCACACCCACGACGCCAAAGCGGACATTTCCATTGAGCATGCTCTTGCTCCTTTCCTGCATACCGCGGCTCGAGTGGAATCAGCAATCATCTCCGCCGGACTTCCAGCCTAGTGGTGCGCTTTCGGGGATTCAGGGCTTGAATCCGACAAGCTATGCACTGGCTTTTATCGGACCGCCAAGCTGCCGGATCGAGAGCCTGCTTCCCAGCCATAGGCCGCCATCATGATGTGGAACAACTGGGTGTTCGGGAAAAAGCCTCTCACCCTCTCTGCCCCGGGTCCTTGGGCAGTCACCAGCACCTCCTCTCCTGTATGCCCGCCGTCGACCCGAATTGTCGGCTTGGCCTCAGCCTTAGTCTCCGTGCCTTGCGGAGGCAGCAGCGATTCTCCTTTCACACCTCGCCTGAGTGGCGTGTCGAAGGAGTGATCGGCAGAGAAAATTATCAGTGTATCCTTGCTGACCGTTTGTGCAGTCTGTTCGATAATCCCATCAAAAAGAAGTGTCCTCTCCAGTCCACGTTTGAGGCGGTCGGTGTGCAGATCGCACTCGACCATCAGGAAGTACCCCTTCCTGTTATGGGACAGAATTTCCGTGGTGCGGCGCACGGCGGAAGCCAGATCAAATTCATTGGAATCCAGAAGCACGATGGCGCGCCCGACGCCAGGCCTGAATTCCTCCAGGGACTTGAGCACAGAATAGCGGCTTGATCTCAATCCGGCTTCGATGTCATTGCCCGTGGTGGCCGTTGCTTCCTGCAGAACCTTCCCCGCGGCGCCAACGAGGATGTCCACCCCGTCGCCATAGCGCGGCTTCAGGAGCTCGGCAAAGATTTCTCCCGTCTTGCCTCGATCGTTGGAATGCGCATAGCATGCGGCGGCCGTGGCGCCCGTCACCACGTCGCTGGTCACGACGCCCGTCGACAGGCCGCGCTCCTCTGCAAATTCCAGGATGGTCTTCAGGGTCTCTCCGTCCTTCTTGCCGCGTACGGCGGAGTCCGATTGCGACAAGACGCCGCCCTGCGTCTTCGAGCCGGTGACGATTGCCGTCATGGCCGCCGCCGAGTCCGTAACCCAGGCAGAGGCGGTAGAGGTATCCATCAATCCGACATGAGGCATATGTTGAATGAACAGCGACTGCGGCTGTCCTTTGTAGGCGGCAGCAAGGCTGATGACCGGGAGTCCGCCGGCGTCACCGATGAACAAAATCACGTTGCGGGCGCGCTTTTCGGCCGCCCAGAGCGAGGAGGTAAGAATCAACAAAACCAGAAGGAGCTTCTTCATATGACTTCATCCACTAGAGATGGGGTAAGTGCAGCCTTCAGATCGGTGCGGGCCAGGGATCCCGCACCGATCGTCCGCAAGCAGACGCAAGTCGCGCTCAGAAAGCATAGCGCAGCATGAACTGGATCTGCCGCGCCGTTCCGGTTCCGATCTCGCGGTTCATTGGCGCAGTGATGCGGCCAAACGACGACGGAGACGAGATATTGGTCCCTGGGTTGGCAAAATGCGGCCGGTTAAAGATGTTGAAAAACTCGGCACGGAAGGAAACAGTCTGCCCCTCAGTGATCTTCGCCTTTTTCTGTAGGGCAATGTCCCACTGATGAACTCCGGGTCCACGTGCGGTGTTCTTGCCGAGTGTGCCCCATTTCCCTTTTGCCGGAACGGCGTAGGCAGCCATGTTAAGCCAGTTGCCCAGCGTCTGGTTGTCCGGGTAGATGGGGATTCCCGGCACCAGGTCAGGTCTCTGGTTGCTGCTGTTGCCGTCCGGAAGTGCGGAGGAACTGCGCGTCACCGCGATATTCAGCACCCGGCCGGTCCGAGCCGATACGATACCGCTCATCTCCCATCCGCCCAGCACGGCAGCGCCGAAGCCGGACTGGAGGAAGCGTTTGCCGGGACCTATGGGAAGCTCCCAAACGAAATTTCCGGTCATGGAGTGGCGGATATCATAGTTGCTGTTTGATTTCTCTGCATGACGGTCGTTCACATTCTGCGGCGCGGTGGACTCTCCGCCACCAATGGCGCCGTCGTTCAGAGCGTGCGACCACATGTATTCGAAACCGCCCTGGACGCCGCCGGCCAGCCTCCTCTTGAGTGATACCTGCATGGCGTCGAAATTGCCGTTGGCATCATCGCGCCGGCTGTCGATCCTGCCGAATGAGGACCAGGGCCGCTTCCCTGTGGCCGGATTGATCAGATTGATATACGAGCGCGAGAGGATCTTGTGCGCGTTGTTCCCGCTGTAGCCGACCTGCATCACAAAAGCGGCAGGCAGTTGCTGCTGGATGTTGAGGCCCCACTGCTGCGAGTACTCATCCCGGCGGTTCCGCTTCAGATGGCGCGGCGTGCGCCCGGAGGATTTCATCTGGGATAGCCATGGATCAATAGGCCACGAAAGTCCCGCCGGCACATCTGCAGTCGAGAGGGATGAGCTTTCCTCGATGCTCTCGATCGGGCCAAAGACGTCGTCGTTCTGCCCCGGGCCGTAGAAGATGCCGAAGCCGGTGCGAATGACCGTCTTATCCTTGAATACCTTCGGCGCCCAAGCCATGCTGACGCGCGGTGCGAGGTTGTTGTAGTCGGGTTCATATGGGCCTGCACTCGCGGGCAAAAAGACGCCGTTGATCTCGTCGAAGGGCGCCATCCGGTTATACTGTTCTCCCAGAACGGTGTAGTATTCGTACCGTGCGCCCAAGTTCAGTGTCAGGTTCGGAAAGAGCTTGAAGTCATCCTGGATGTAAGCGAAGTAGAAGTTCCTGCGGCCGCCCAACATCGGCACACCGGGGCTGACTCCAAGGGCATCCGCTTTGTTGCTTATGAAGTTGGCCATGCTGGAGTAGGTCGCGGAATTGACCGGGCCCACCTCATTATCCATGTGAATAAATCGGATCTCGCCGCCGATCTTCAGGCTGTGGCGGCCCCTGAACAGGCTGAAGTTGTCCAGGATGGAATACGTGGTTCCGATCTCTTTGCTCACCCTGGTGTCCGTCTGGGTCGTGAGACTCGGAATATTAAACGTGGTCGGAAACGGGCCGATCTCGTCAATTATAGCCGGCAGTCGGTTAATGCCCAGCCGAACCTCGTTGACCACAGTCGGGCTGAAGGTCCGCTGCAGCTGAAGCACATAGTTTTGCGGTTGATTGCTGTCTTCGGTGTGGTACTCCGGACGCATCCCGGTCGGTGTTTCATTCAGGCCGGAGTCAATGCTGTGCCTGAAGAACATGGTGGTCTTCTCGGAAAGGTTCCAGTCGAGCCTCCAAGTCCCGCTATTCTCGTTACTCTTCTTGGAGAAATTCGCCGTAAAATCATCCACGAGTGGATCCTTAGTCGGTGAAGTGCCGGCGGGATAAGCATCAAGAACCAATTTGAGGGCCGGCGACGTCGCCATTACCTGAGAGCGTAGAAGAGCGCTGGGCACCTGCGAGGTATAGGTGGATCCCTGGCGCTGACGCAACCCCTCGTAATTCACAAAGAAAAAGAGCTTGCTCTTCACGATCGGTCCGCCGAAATTGCCGCCGAACTGATTCAACCTGAAGGGCGGAAGCGTTGGTCCGTCAAACACGGTGCGGGCATCCAGTGCACTGTTGCGGAGGTATTCGAACACACCGCCGTGAAAGTCGTTGGACCCGCTCTTGGAGACCAGCGATATCTGCCCTCCTGCACCGTTGCCGGATTCCGCCGAATACATCGAGGAACTCACCTTGAATTCCGCGATGGAGTCCATGCTGACCACCAACCGGACGTTGGCGCCGTAGGTCGGGTCCTTGATGGCAGTGTTGTCCACGCCGTCGAAGGTCCAGTTGTTATCATCGTTGGCGCGCCCGACAAACCGCGTGGAGTCCTGCGTGCCGGCTCCGGTATTGACGGCGCCCGGTGCCAGAAGCATGAGGCTCGCCCAGTGCCTGCCGTTGACTGGCAGGTTGGCGATTTGCTTCGATTCAATGACAGACCCGAGCTCCGCTGATGTCCGATCCAGTGGGGGCACCTCGGCCATGACCTCGACCTGAGTAGCGACCGGCGCCACCTCGAGTCTGGCATCAAGGGTTCTGGTCTGCCCTACCTGCAGGTCAATGCGCTCGAAGCGCACGCCTTTGAAACCTGCAGCGGTTATCGTCACGGTGTACGAGCCGATAGGCAACTGAGGGATCACGTAATAACCGCTGTCGGCGACGATCACTTCCCGTGAGAGACCGGTCTCGCTGTTGGCAGCGGTCACTCTTGCGCCCGCCAGACCCGCACCGGACGGATCGGTGATGCTGCCGCTCAACGTGGCACGGTCCAGTTGAGCTGCAGCCGGCAGTGCAAAAAGCAACACCGCCGCTCCAATAAGAATCGGGATATGGATTACTAGATTGTTTTTCTTTTTGGCCATAAGATCTGCCCCTCTAGTGGAAGCGCGGAACTTCATGCCCGCAATCGGACGAAGTTTGGTTGCACCTCTTAGACTTTCCTAATGCGTTCGGGCGAATCTATTGCCGCCGGGAATTCCCTGTGAAGTAATTTCATGTGCACAACTAGATAACAACTCTCGAGAT
Source organism: Acidobacteriota bacterium (assembly GCA_035631775.1). Classification (GTDB taxonomy): domain Bacteria; phylum Acidobacteriota; class UBA6911; order UBA6911; family UBA6911; genus DASQID01. The sequence goes on along the minus strand of DASQID010000149.1, from coordinate 513 downwards.
CTTTCCTAAGCTGTTTGTTAACAAGCTATTGGAGCATCTCAGCGACAAGAACGTAACGGCCGTCCCCTCAATACACGGCAGTGATAAACACACGTTTGCAGGAGTTCGCATCACTAAACAACCCTCCCCTCGATGGCGAGAGGTTTGAGCTGTGTCGCCTGAACGCGACTGGTGATCGGTGCAGTTGTCTCGCCCATACAGGGCTTTCTGGCTACTCGCTTCTGATTCGATTAAGGCAAACCACCGCCTCTGGCGGTGAGACTCGAAAGGGCTTTGCCGTTCCGGCGTTGGTTGGACAAGTTGAGACATGGAAATACAGGGATCAACCATAGCAGCAAGCCCGCGCCCTGGAAGGGCGCACAGCCAATAGCTCCGGGCAAGCGCAGCGCAGCCCGGGGTTGGGAATGGAGGAAGTCGAGAGCCCTGGGAAGGGCGACAGAAAGGGCGGTCGTGTTCAGGCGTTCTGACGCCCCTTCCGGGGCTTATGTCGACTGGGACGACAAACCCCGGGCT
>DASQID010000148.1:0-12519 GCA_035631775.1 Acidobacteriota bacterium | reverse complement strand
AATGACGCACTCAATGGTTCGATTTTCACGGCTCGGTCTACGAGTTCTTGAAAAATGACGCACTCAATGCGCGCGATTATTTTGAGAGCCCCACATCCAAGAAGTTGCCCTTGCGATACAATGAATTTGGGGCAACGTTCGGCGGTCCAATCCTCAAGAACCGGCTTTTCTTCTTTACCGATTATCAGGGGATCCGTTCCTCGAACAGTTCACCGAGCCTCAATAATCTGGTACCTACTGCGGCTTTTCGAGCCGGCGATCTGTCCGTGCTGGGTATGCAACTTCACGATCCGTCCGGTAATCCCTATTCCAAAAATCAGGTGCCTGTTGGTTCGATCGCGGCGAGAGCCTTAGAGATGTACCCTGCGGGAAATGGGGGCTCTTCTGGGCAGCCTGGCGTCGATTACTACAATGGCAGTTCGTCCGCAACGAGGTCCATCAACCGGATCAACCCCCGCATAGATTTTAACCTGGGAAGATCCGATAGGATCTTTGCCGTATACCATTACCAAAGAGATCGCAACGACAACGAGAACGCCTTGGGCATGGCTACGGCCGGCACCTTTTATCAAACAAACGACGCGGATACCATTACGGCAGGATGGACTCACACCTTCAGTCCCACCCTGCTGAACGAGTTGCGTTTCGGCTACGATCATCGAAATCCGATGCGAACGACAAATGGATATGGAGTTTCCAGTCCGGACGACTTCGGAATTTCCGGTCTGCCGAAGTGCAACCTTACAGACTCGAACGGCAAATGCGGTGCCCCGACCATGGCAATAGAGGGGTACACAGGCGTCGGCGGCGGCGGAGCGATGCTGATTGAGCCCGCAGGCAGCATCCAATTAACCAATACGCTGACGAGAGTAATGGGGAGGCACAACCTCAGAATCGGGGGCGAGATCCGTCGCGTCAGCATGGACAATATCCAGCCCAACAATCTCACCGGAAATTTCATCTTCGATGGCCAGGGAACGGGCAACCCTTTTGCAGACTTCCTCGTCGGTTACCTTGGAAAAAGCACTGTCGATGTTCAGACTGAATATTTGAAATCGAGAGCCTGGGCCAATGCCGTTTTTGTCCAGGATGATTGGAAGGCCACGCCACGAATCACACTGAATCTGGGATTGAGATGGCAATTTGATCCGTCCTTCCGTGAGCTCAATCATCAGACAGCCAGTTTTAATCCCCACACTCTCCAGTGGGAACGATTTGGAGTCGATGGCGTGCCGGAGGGGGCGATGGACAACCACTGGAAGGAATTCGGTCCACGCGTGGGATTCGCCTGGAACCCTCGAAGTGGACTTGTCCTTCGCGGCGGCTACGGCATTACGTTCCCGGGGTATCTGGGGCATGGACGCGCAGGAGATGCACAGCCGTCCCCGAACCTCCTTGCAGCCACCCAGATCAATCCCGGCACTTACATAACGAAGTTGCCGACAATCAATCTTCCGAATCCGGACGCGCCCTTGACAATCGCCCAGGCTCCATACCAATTCTACGTCCCCCGCAGTCAGGCGCCGACATACGTGGAACAGTGGAACCTGACTCTGGAGCAACAGGTCGCCAGAGACACGGTCGTGCAGGTTGCGTATACGGGCAGTCATGGGGTCCATCTGCCTGTCCAGTACAATTACAACGTCTGCCAGCAGTCGAGAGAGAACGTGGCAAAGTACGGAACGGCCGCCGGGAACATGGACAGTCCGTACTGTGGAGCCGGCAATTTTGACGCATTGGGGGGCTTCTACGGCGATTACATCTATCCGGGCTGGTGGGCGCTCTCCAGCTCCTCCTACCATGCCTTGCAGGCCAAGGTCGAGAGACGGTACAACAACGGCTTTTATCTGTTGAGCACATTCACTTGGAGCAAGCTCATCGACGATTCCTCCTCCGACTGGAGCGGATTCGGCTCGCTCGATACCCCTGGGACCGACTTCTATAACAGGAATTCGGAGCGCTCCGTAAGCGCCGGCGATGTTCCGTTACGCTGGGCGCTCTCGCCCGTGTATGAACTCCCGTTCGGCCCCGGAAAACAGTGGCTGAATCACGGCGTCGCCAGCCAGTTGCTCGGCGGATGGCGTGTAGCCGGGATCTTCATCCTTTCCTCCGGGGAACCGCTTGGAATGAGCGACATCGGATACAAATATGGCAATGCCGCAAGGATGATCACTGTTCGTCCGACCATGATTGGCGATCCTCTCCCCTCGGGATTTCACCAGACGCTCGACCAGTGGTTCAATAGCGCCGCGTTTGACTGGTCGGGCACCAAAGTTTTCAGCAGCAACCTGCTTCAAACACATGGCTCTGCCAATCCGGCCTTCGCGTTTGGAGACGCGCCGCGCTTTTTCTCAAACGTGCGCGGCCCGAGGTACAACAATCTGGATGCCTCCCTGCAAAAGGATTTCAAGGTCCCGCTCGGGGAGAGGAGCAGACTGCGGTTCCAGTTGGATGCGTTCAACCTGCTGAATCATCCCCAGTTTGCCAATCCGGATGTTAATTCCGACGCAAACTTTGGAAGAATTACGTCAACGCGCACGTCTACTGGGCGTGTACTCCAGATCGGTCTGCGTCTTGCGTTTTGAGACGCCAAACCCCGGAGGTTCTTGGCGTCCTTTGCGTCTTGGCGGCGGCTTTTAAAAGCTCAACGCCAAGACGCAAAGGACGCGCTTTGCGCTGTCGCTGAAAGGAAGGTCGAGATGCTGGGAAAAGCTGCAGGATGGCTTCGCCTTGTTCCACTCATGGCCTTTGTACTTGGAGCATTTCCGGCAACATCCCCGTGGGACACTGTCCTGTATGGCGTTTCCTATTATCCGGAGTACATGCCCTACGACCGGCTGGACAAAGATGTCGACATGATGCGCCGTGCGGGAATCACTGTGGTCAGAGTGGGCGAGTCCACATGGAGCAGCTGGGAACCGCGCGAAGGTGAGTTTCAATTCGCTTGGATGGAGCGCGTCCTCGACCGCATGCAAAAGGCGGGAATAAAGGCGATTCTAGGAACACCAACGTATTCCATCCCACCGTGGCTCTACCACAAGCATCCGGAAATAGTGGTTTCCCGAATCGGCGCAGCATCGCGGCTCACCGACCGGTACCTTCCCACCTATCCTCCCGCGGCAAGGCCGGGCGCTTACGGCGCGCGTCAAAACATGGATCTGACAAATCCCGTATATCGTTCTTGTGCGGAACGCATCATCCGCGCAATCGTGGGTCACTTCAAAGATCACCCGGCAATCATTGGTTTCCAGGTGGACAATGAGACGGGCTCTAACGGCTTCCCGGTGCCGCATACGCAGGAGCAATTTGTTGAGCGATTGAAGAGCAGGTACAAGACTCCCGATGCGCTGAACCGGCTCTGGCTTTTCGCATATTGGGGGCAGCTCGTCGACAGCTGGCAGAGCTTTCCGCCGCGCGACGGCATCCTGAACCCGGGCTATAAGCTGGAGTGGGAGCGCTTTCAGCACAACATCGTCACTGACTTCCTCGGCTGGCAGGCAAAGATTGTCAGGGAATACAAGCGGCCCGAGCAGTTCATCACCCACAACTTCAGCCAGGGGATCCACACGGATATTGATCAGTGGGCGATCGCCAGGGAACTCGACGTCGCAGGCGTCAATCCGTACTACGCCACCCAGAATCGGCAGGACGGACGCGCTATATGGCTCTCAGGCGACCTCTGCAGATCTCTCAAAAAGAAGAACTACCTCGTCATCGAGACAAATGCTCAATCGATCGGTTGGGATTCGCGCACTCAATTTCCCCACTATCCCGGACAGCTGCGGCTGGCTGCGTATGCACACCTCGCCGCGGGCGCCAATATGGTTGCTTACTGGCATTGGCATTCGCTCCATAACGGTCAGGAAACGTACTGGCGCGGGATACTCTCTCACGACCTCGAGCCAAATACGACCTACGCCGAGGTGTCGCGGGTCGGCTCGGAGTTGAAGAGGCTCGGCCCTCAGCTCGTCAACATAACCAAGTCGAACAGGGTGGCGATTCTGTACAGCATCGACTCGTATCATGCACTCAGCTATATGCCCTTCAGCGACGACGTCGGCTACATGACAGTGCTCAACCAGATGTATGACGTCCTGTATCGTCTGAACATCGAACCCGATTTCGTCCTGTCCGAAGAGGACGACCTCTCGAGATACAAGGTGATTCTAGTGCCCCCGTTATACAGCGCCTCAGATGAAATCCTCCAGCGGCTGTCGCTCTACGTGAAAGAAGGCGGACACGTTGTTATGGCGTTCAAGAGCGGGTTTACGAACGAGCACTCCACTGTTCGCGCTGAAATGGCTCCCGGTCCGCTCCGGGCGGCCACGGGAATTCACTATCAGGATTTCACCAGTCTCCCCGGAACTACAGCGCTCACACCCGACCCGTTCGGCGTCGGCTCGCAAAACTCGGCTTCCGTATGGGCGGAATTTCTGGTCCCGGACACAGCCGAGGTGCTGGCATGCTATGACGATCCTTATTGGAAGTTCCCGGCGATCACAATCAATAAGTTTGGCCGTGGCGTGCTGGTGTACGAGGGTACAGTCCTGTCGGACGCCCTGCAGCGCGAGGTCATCCGGGATATCCTCAAGCGGGCCGGTCTCACCGGACCGGATCAGAACCTGCCTGAGCAGGTCAAAGTCCGGCATGGACAGAATCAGCGAGGACAACTCCTGCATTACTATTTGAACTTCTCCGGCAGCAGGCAATCCTTTGCCTACCCATACGCCGATGGATTGGACTTACTTAGTGATAATCCAGTGTTGCGCGGGCAGACACTCTCACTCGGACCCTGGAATCTGGCAATAGTGGCCGAGAGATAAGCAACTGCGGTCGCCCTCTAAAATACGGTGACAGGCTTCGCTGTCCCAAGCCACCTGAAACCTTCAATTGCCGAGGTGTTCGGAGGCGCGTGGACAGCGTTGCCTGTCACCGTATTTTGCGATTCCCTATGAGCTTAGGGCAGGCGCAAGAATAACTTCACATTTTGCTGCTGGCCCCCAGGCCCGCTGGCGAGGCGCGAGCGACAAGCTATACCCGGGGTGGTATGTGAGGAGCGAGCAACAAAGCCAGCGGGCCTGCGGGCCGCAGCCTGAAAGGGCGCGGCGGCGGGCGGGCATCTGCTTCGTTGCTCGCGACGGTCACTGACCCATAGGCGCTAACTTAAAGCTGAATACGATCTGAATACCGGACGGGAATGTTCGCAGAGGTGTAGAATTGATGCGGAATCGGCATCGCTATCGGGGTCGCAATCGGATTCGGTTCCCGGACAGTGCGGTTATTCCGTCCAGGAAGAACCGGATCCATACGACAAGGACGGAGTCGAAAGCGACCGCGATACCGATTCCGTTCCCGACAGCGATATCATTTTAAGCTAACGCTTGTGCGTCGCTGACCCGTCGCCACAGGGAACCCGAGAACACACCGTCGAAATCGGTGATTGTGGAGAAGCACGATTTTATCGCAACGCCCACAAGAACCTGCGTTGGTCAGCACTCTTCCTTGACCTGGAATCGCATCAGCCCGGCCAGATCCTGGATGGCACGGAGTCTGTCGCCGTAGAAAATAACGCGGTGCAAACCTCCCTCATAACCATTCAGCAGTTTGCGCGCGTCGGCCACCTTCGTCGTAATCTTGGTACGGCAGCCGCGGTCCGACTCGGGGTTGTCGGTGATGGTTCCGCTGGAGATGAGCATCGTGTCCTGGCGGATGAGTTTCGCCATCGTGATGACCTGACCAACGCGCATTTTGACCTGCAGAGAAGCGCCCTTGTTATCTTCCATATGACTCCGGATGATGTACGGCGCGCGCCCTCCCGAAGGCCCTTCTAGCCGGGTTGCGGAAACGCAGTGCGCATGGATGACAGTGTCATTGGATGTGTCGATCACGGGATCGCTCACATACCCGGGCACGTCGAATAGATAGCCGAAGATCAGCTGCGTGAGAGTCGAGTCAATGTCCCCTTCGCACACTCCAACCAAGCCGAGATCGTTCATCCTGCAAAAGGCAAGGCAAGGGTACGCGGGCAGCTGCTTTTGAGCAAAGAGGCCAAGGCAGTTGATGGTGACGGCATGTGCACGTTCCTCCCTCATCAGGCGGCGCAATGCGAGATAGAGCCGGCTCGCGTTCGCGATATCCTGCTTCGAAGGCTCGACCACACGGACGGCACCCGAGACCCACTCGTGAGCATCCTGAAGCGCAGCGGAATCGTCGACCTCGCGGTAGGCAGCATTTACCCGCTCGGGGCTGATGTGGACTATCTCGGTCCCGAGACGCTCCCGGATCCTGTCGGCTGCCTGGACGGAATAAGAAGAGGCATTGATATAGAGGATGCGGGTCTTGCTCATCAAGTGAGCTGTCCGGATCAGCCCGCAGGCGCGGGGAATCTCATTGAAGTCGCTGGTCGCCAGGCAGATGATGCGATGCCCCTTCTGGCGCAGCGCCGGAATTTCCGCCCAATCATGGCCGCTGTAAGGCCGGGAAAAGAGGACAGTCGGCAGACCGGTGGCGGACAATCGTTCGATGTGGGATAACAGCGTTGATGTCAGATTGAAAACCAGGATGCCATCAGGATTGCCTAGCGCAGCTGCTGAATCCGGCACTTCTGCGGCAGTGCGGTAAAGTCTGCCGCCTTCCAGTTGGATGCCCGGCATCCGTTCCGCCAGCTCAGTAAGCCGATGGTCGATGTCGCGCATCTCGGCTGTCACGTCCAGGTCAGGCTTGGGCCAGGTTGGAACAGGTTTCGCGAGATAGACCTTATGAATTCTTGTGGGGGGAAGGTCGTTGCGGACGGGTTCCTCGGCGGCTTTTCCTGGGATTGGAACTGCTCCTGCCGCGCAGACCGGCACGCTGGCGGCGAGTGAAAGGAAATCTCTTCTAGTAAGATCGTCAATCATAAAATGCCTCCTCATTAGAAATCGCGGGCCTGTCAAATTCCTACAGCCATGCTTCCTTTGCGTCCCTAGCGTTCTTCGCGGCTTTGCGGTGTGTTTTTAAATAGCTCACCGCCAAGGGGCAAAAGAACGCTAAAAAAGCCCCAGCTGACTCGAAGACGCGAAGAGTCCGGGTAGAAGCGGCAGTCATGCGGTACGCTCCCCCGGGATAGTAAAATGAAAAGTGGATCCCTCCCCGACCTTCGACTCAATCCATATCCTACCCCCGTGCCGCTCAACGATCTTTTTGCAGATCGCCAGCCCGATGCCGGTGCCGCCATATTGCTTGCGGGTATGGAGTCGTTGGAAGATTACGAAGACACGGTCATAGGCCTCTTCTGGAATGCCGATGCCGTTGTCGCGCACGGAGAACAACCAACGTCCGCCATCGCTCGCGGCACCGACGTGCACCAGGCATGGCCGGTCGGGCAAACGGAACTTGATGGCGTTGCCGATCAGATTCTGGAAGAGTTGCGACAACTGGGAGGAATCGCCTTTGACGGTCGGAAGTTCATCGTTGGTCACCTTCGCGCCGGCTTCCTGTATCCTGCCTCGGAGGTTGGCCAGCGCGTTTGCCAGGGCCTTGCCGGCATCCGTCGGCTGCAGCTCCTTGCCTTTACGGTCGACCCTGCTGTAGGCCAGCAGGTCAGTAATGAGCTGCGACATTCGCGTTGCGCCTTCCACAGAGTAGCCGATATATTCTCTTGCCTTGTCGTCCAATTGAGGCCCGTAGCGCTCCTCCAGGAGCTTCAGAAACCCGTTGACCATTCGCAGCGGTTCCTGAAGGTCGTGGCCGGCGACGTGGGCGAATTGCTCCAAATCCTCGTTGGACCGGGCCAGCTCGGCCGTGCGTTCGGCGACGCGACGTTCCAGCGTCTCGTAAGCTTCGCGGAGGGCCGCTTCGGTCCGCTTCCGATCGGTGATGTCTTTGAAGAGGATTCCGACCTTTGGGTTTTCCGCTCCTCCGATAGGGAAAGCAAACACGTCATAAATCCTCTGCAGCGCGGCAGCGGCAGCCTCGAACCGGGACGCCTCCCCCGTTTGAGCGACTCGCCCGTAAATTTCAAACCAGTGCGCATCGAGTTGGGGGACAAGCTCCCGGATCGTCTTGCCCAGCGCGTTGCGTAATCCGGATTGTTCCTCGAATGTCGGGTTAATCTCAACGAAGCGATAGTCGATGGGCTTGCCCTCAGAGTCGTGGATCATCTCGACGACACAAAAGCCCTGGTCCATCCTGTCGAACAGAGTGCGATATCGCAGCTCGCTCTCGTGCAGCGCTCCTTCAGCCTGCTTCCGATCTGTGATGTCGCGCGCGGCGGCGAAGACACCGACCGCCCGGCCGGATTCGTCCAGGTACAGGGCGGCGTTATACAACACTGGAATGGTGCGCCCGTCCCGGTGACGGATTTCCAGTGGGTAGTCGCGGACCAGACCCTCTTGGAAGACTCTTTGATAGCCGGCTCGGGCCATTTCCGGCTCTGTGAAGTACGCGCTGAAGTCGGTACCGATGAGTTCTTGCCGGGGCCGGCCGGTGGCGGCCTCGGTCGCCGCGTTCACGTCGGTGATATTACCGTCCGGGCCGATCGTCACCAGCGGGTCAAGGGAGGCCTCGATCAGGCTCCGCGTATAGGCGCCAGTCCGGCGAAGCGCCTGCAGGGCTTCGGTCAACTCGACTGTCCGTTCCCGCACGCGAAGCTCCAGCTGCTCTTTCGCCTCGCGCAGCGCGCCTTCGGACCGCTTGCGCTCGGTAATGTCCTCAATGGTGTTTGCGAAGCGGCGGCCTCCCGCAGGGAAGCTGACGACGTGCTGATACCGGCCGGTGGCCCGGGCGTAGGTGTCGAATTCCATGGGGGTTTGCGTGGCGACGACTTGCGAGAATCGCGCCAGGTACTCCGGTATGGCCCCCGGGAAGGACTCGCTTACGCGGCGGCCCACGATCCGTTCGCGGGAGATGCCCGTGTGTCGTGTGTAAGCATCGTTGACTTCCAGGACGATCCAGTCGGCAGGCTGTCCGTGGTCATCGTAAAGCAATTCATAGAGTGCGAAGCCTTCTCCCATGTTCTCGAACAGCCTCCGGTACTTCTCTTCGCTCCGCCGCAGCGCCTCCTCGGCCCGCTTCCGTTCCGTGACATCGCGCCCGTAGAGATTCGCGTAGGACTCGCCGATGAAAGGCGTAACTGACACGGAATAGGATCTCCCACCCAGTTCAGCATCCTCTTCCAACAGGGTACTCTGTCCCATAGCCCGCCTGATTAATGGCAGCAGCGGTTCAGGTACAGGTTTGCCCACTTCGCACGCCCATCCCGGCAAGCTTCCGGCAGGCTGGTTACGATACAGAACGGTTCCGTCGGCGGACGCTCGCAAGACAGGATTGGGGTTCTCCTCAGGGAATCGCGCCAGCCAGGCGGCTTTGTCGCGTGCCTCGCGCAATGCCTCCTCTGCCTGCTTGCGCTCCGTGATGTCGCGCGTAATTTTGGAAAAGCCACGGAGCTTCCCGCGATCGTCGTGAAGGGCGGTGATGGTGACATTGGCCCAGAACTTCGAACCGTCCTTACGAATGCGCCAGCCCTCCTCTTCGCAACTTCCCTGTGCAGCGGCACGCTCCAGACTTCTCTGTGGATGGCCGGCGGCAACGGTTTCGGGTGGATAGAACCTGACAAAGCTCTGTCCGATAATCTCCTCCGCCGTCCAGCCCTTCACCCGTTGTGCTCCATGATTCCAACTGGCCACACGCCCGTCGGGATCAACCATGAAGATGGCGTAGTCCTGGACTCCGTCCACCAACAACCTGAACCGCTCCTCGCTCTGACGCACCGACGCCTCGCTTGCCCGCAGGGCATCTGCGAGTCTCTTCAAATCCGTCACGTCATTGAAGGTGATAACCACGCCCTCGATCCGGTCGTCGTTCGTCCGATACGGCAGAATTCGCCGCACATACCAGTTGCCGTCCTCGGCCTCGACTTCCGCCGAAGATGGTGCCAGATTTAGCAATACCCGCCGGGCATCGGACAGCAGGGCATCGTCACGGAACTTGCGATGGATGTCGGCGATCGGCCGGCCCATGTCGGCCTCGACCAGACTCAGCAGGTTCAAGGCCGCCTGGGTGAAGCGCCGGATCCTCAAATCCTTGTCGAGAAACACCGTCGCGATGCCGCCGCTGGTTAGAAGGTTGGACACATCATTGCTGGCCTGCTCTAACTCCACGACCTTTTCTTGGAGCCGTTGGTTGACCGCATTAAGCTCCTCGTTCAGGCTCTGGAGTTCCTCCTTGGATGTCTCCAGTTCTTCATTGGTGGACTGGAGCTCTTCGTTGGAAGCTGTCACCTCTTCGTTCGACGCCTTGAGGTGCTCGTTGGATTGCTCCAGCTGGTCAATTGTGCTGGACAGCTCCTCCCGCATGATCTTCAGCTCGTCTTCCAACCGGCGGTGGTCCGAACGCGAGGATTCGCCCTCGGCCGTAGCAGGCACCGACTTTGGAAGCCTAATCGGCTCGAAGGTGACCAGCAGAAGCCCATCGGCTTCACGAGGATGGCGCATCGGGCTGACCGTGAGCTTGACCGGAACCGACTTTCTGCCTTTCCGGACTCTGGCCTGGACGACTATCCACCTATTCTCAGCGACCGCTTGGGCAAGAGCACCGGTCAGCCGATTGCGCAGCCCCTCGCGGGCCGCATCCGCCAATAGGCCGGTGGTCTCCCCGAGGGGCAACTCGAGGAAATCCCGAACATTGCCATGGGTGTATAGAAGGGCGCCATGCCGGTCTACAACCGCAGCGGCCGGTCCAAAGCGCTCCGCGATCGCCTGATACGTGATTGAGGACAGAGTCAGCCGGGTCCGCGGAACAACGGGAGGAACTGTCGCGACGGATTTGTTCTGCGGCCTGAGCGGAAGGTCGAGGCTTCCGGGAGTAGCGACGCCCAGTTTGCGGTAAATCCGCCATTTCTGAGAAATGGGCTCAAACAGGTTGTCTTGACCGGAAATTGTCTCCGCCGAGCCCAAGAAAATGTACCCGCCGTCCAGAAGGGTGAAGTGAAATAACTGAACGATCTTCTTCTGAACAGCCTGGTCGAGATAGATCAAGAGGTTCCGGCAGGTAATCAGGTCGAGTTTTGAGAATGGCGGGTCGGCCAACAGGTCTTGCGGAGCAAAAACAATCACCTTCCGCAATTCCTTCACGATCTCGTAGCGGCCGCTTCTGCGTACGCAGAAGCGCCCCAGCCGCTCCTGGGAAAGTCCTTTGAGGTCCCCTTCGGCATAGGAAGCGCTGCGCGCAACTTCCACCGCCGAGGCGTCAGCATCGGTGGCAAATATCTGGAGGGCCAGTTTCTTGCCGGTCCGCTCGATACTCTCCATCATCAGCATGGCAACGCTATATGCCTCTTTGCCTGTCGAGCAGGCAGGCACCCAGATCCGCAGCGTGGATCCCGGCTGGGCTTTCTGGATCAAGCCGGTCACGACCTTCCGTTCCAGAACGTTCCAGGCCTCGGCCTGGCGGAAAAACTCGGTTACGCCGATCAGCAAATCCTTTCGGAGCGCCGCAGCCTCTTCCTTGTTCGTGCGGATCATGTGTGCGTAATCGTCATAGCTTTCCAACTGGTGCAGTGCCATCCGCCGCCGCGCCCGCCGTTCCAAGGTAGCTTTCCTGTAGCAATGGAAGTCGTGGCCGGTACCGCTCCTTACGGCCAGGAGTACCGCTTCAAGTCCCGTCTGCCCCTCCCGCTCGGCCATCAGGCGAGAAAGTTCGATGAGGCGGTCGTTCAAGAACGACACCATTTTGTCCGGCCTCAAAACAATATCCGCATGTCCTGCTGCAATCGCGTTGGAAGGCATCTCGGGGAATTCGGCGGAATTGGGATCCTGGGCGATGGTAGTGCCGCCGGCAGCCTTGATCTCCGCCAACCCGCCCGTCCCATCCGATCCCGTGCCGGAAAGAACGATCCCGACGCTTCTGCGGCCTTGGTCGGCGGCCAGCGTGCAAAAAAAGTGGTCTATACGCATCCGCAAGCCGTGGCACTGTGCAACTTCCTGGGTCGAGAACTTGCCGTTGATTACCGACAATCCGCCCCGGGCAGGCAGGACATAAACGTGATCGCCCTCCACAGGCGTTCCCTCCGACGCCTCCGCCACACGGAGCGGGGTCTTCTGCTGGCCCAGGGTAGCCAATAATGCGTCGCCCCCATGACCGTGGTGTTGGACGAGTATCACGGCCAGGCCGCAGCCGGGCTTGAGTTGCGAAAGGAACGTGTTGATCGGCTTCAGTCCGCCGGCCGAGGCGCCAATACCGACAAAAAGAACGGGGCCCGACGGCAATGAAACCTTGCCGGATCCAGATCCTGATTTGCCGGCAGGAACATGGGCCTTTCCGGTTCTCTTGGCCATATGATTCCCTTTCGGTCGGAGCGGAAGCCGGTCGAGAACTCCCACGATTTACACGAACTTCTCAAAATAATCTATGAAATTAGTCGAGCGTGCAGTCCGTGCGTCCCGTAGGGCATGCGCGTCAAGCTAAGGGAATTCCCGGCCGCATAGCGGCCGACTGAATTTAGCCCGCCTTTCAAGGCCGGAGTTCGATTCGACGGAGAAAAGC
>DASQID010000147.1:0-4140 GCA_035631775.1 Acidobacteriota bacterium | reverse complement strand
ACTCGGGAACCATTCCTCCTGGTATTCCCTCAAATCTGCAATGCACGCTGAACCAGACTCAGTACACGATTTCCGTCCCCACAGGATCGTCGCAGCTGATAGTCACTCTGGATGGCCCGTCCGGCGGCGACGTGGATCTTTATGTGCGAAAGGGACAGCCGGTGGGCGATACGGGATTCTCCAATCCCTTTATCTCAGACTATGCATCACAAGGAGGCACCCCTCATGAGCGGGTGTATGTGGGACCGAATTCGAACCTCCCGCTGTCCGCTGGAACTTATTACATCGGCGTATCCAATTGCGCTGCAACCGTTGCCTCCTTCACTCTTGCCGCCAGCGTGATCACACCGGCCTCGCCGGTCAAGATCGAGGAACTGGTAATCGACAATGGCAATCCAGAGGACTTCCTGAATCCTAATGGGGAAACGTCCTTCCCTCCGAATGGCGCCAATGGGGTAATTGTGGTCAACAAATTGACGCCGTCGCGCTATCCTTCGAAGCTCACAGGCATCCGAATCCGTTTCGACACTGTCGGAGTCGATCAATCTGGGAATCCAATCGATCCCACGGGACAGAGCGTTCGCCTGGTCGCATTTTCGGATCCCTCGGGTTCCGGCGCTCCGCCGGCCGCCCCGGTTTTGCAGGTAGATCAAGTGGTGACGATACCCGGCGTCGGCAGTTTCGCCGACTTTTCTGTCACTAATCCTCCCGTGATTCAGAGCGGAGACTGGTACGTCGGAGTTCAACAACCGGCTAGCTTTAATGGCTTCCTGGTATCTCTCAACAAAAGCGGAGTGTCGAAACAGGCGGGATTCATCTCGAAAAACAACGGCGCGTCCTTCACCGGCCCCTATCAGCAGCCCAACATTTCTCCGCCTCCGGCACTGCTGAATGCAAACTTTCTGATCCGCGGTGTCGCGCAGAGCGAGACCTCGACGTCGAGCACGGTGACTTTGAATGTGCCGGCTCTTGGAAGCTCGACGACTTCCACCAGCGCTGCCGGCTCTCAATTGCGGGTAGGCTACGCTGTAGCCAACACCACCGCCGGCAGTGCGCCGGTCGGCACGGGTGTCATCAGCTATGCGCAAAATGGAGTGGTTCTGACTGAGGTCGGAGTCCCGAGTTCTCCGCCGACGACCCACGGAAGGGTGTTTATCGACTTCAGGACCGCCGTCGCAGTGAAGAACAGCACGGGCACGATCAATATCGATACCGGGGTGGCGCTCGCCAACGGAGGTTCCGCGGCGGCAAACCTGACCATCACTCTTCTTGACACCACCGGCAAAACAACCATCACCTCCGGCACTGGAACACTCGCCGCCGGCGCTCACACCGCGCAGTTTGTCGATCAGCTCGGGTCCATTGCGCGGGGTTTTACCGTCCCCCAGGATTTTTCCACCGCGACCAGGTTCGGAACGCTGGACATTGTGAGCGATCAGCCGATCTCGATCTTGGCTCTTCGACTGACTCAGAATCAGCGCGGCGATGCATTGCTGACCAGTACTCCGGCTGCGGATCTGTCCCAGAGGATTGGATCCTCGCCGCTGTACTTCTCTCAGTTTGTCGACGGAGGGGGGTACACTACAATGGCAATCCTGGTCAATACCTCTAATTTGGTCGAGAGCGGCAAGATGCAGTTGTATCTGGACAACGGGTCTCCGTTCCAGGTGCAGCCCGTCGGAGGGACCCCGGCATCGTCATTCGCATACAGCATCTCACCCGGAGGGGTCTTTGTCTTTGAAACGGATGGCTCGCCTTCGGCTACCAGGAGCGGGTGGGCTCAGATCACGCCTGACTCCGGGACCAGCACGCCGGCCGGCGCGGGAGTATTCAGTTTCAGCCAAGGTGGAATCCTCGTAACACAGTCCGGGATTCCGTCTGCGACACCGACCACACACGCGCGGATCTATGTCGACATGACAGGACAACACAACACCGGCCTGGCGATCGCCAACCCGGGGGGCGCTGCTCTGAATGTCACCGTGACCGCGTTCCAGACTGACGGAACCACAGGGGCCGGCTCGGGCTCAGTGTCGTTGGTTCCTCTCGGACATGCCGCAGCATTCGCCGGGCAGTTTATTTCCGGGCTTCCGAGTGGTTTTACAGGGGTGCTGGACATCTCGGCACCGCAGCCCTTTGTCTCGCTCACACTGCGATCGCTGCAAAATTCCCGCGGTGATTTTCTATTGACGACGATGCCGGTCGCGGATCTGTCCCAGACGCAGGTAACTCCCCTGATCTTCCCCCAGATCGTAGACGGAGGCGGTTATCAGACTCAGATCATTCTTCTGGGCACGGCCGGAAGCTCAACCAACACCGTGAACTATCTCGGCAATGACGGAGCGCCCATCATTGTCGAGGGAACCGAGCCGTCCAGTCCGGATCGACTCGAGCGACTGCTGCGCAGGGTTCGCGGCGAAACGTTCCTTCTCGCTGCCTTCATAGCCCCCTCGCATTGGTGCCAGCCAGACATCCCGATGCTCGTGTAGCCCACAGCCTCCGTCGCGAGCCTGGCAGTGCTCAAAAGCGGATTACAGGCCTGCCGGATGTCTCTGGGAGGTTCAGAAGTTCGGGTCTCGGCGGTCTCTGCATCGCCCGATGCGTTAACCGCCCGCTATGGCACCGATGACATAAAAAGGCTCCACCCCGGATGCAACCGCTTCCGGCAGCGGTGCATCCGGCGGTTCGTGAGTCAGATCCTGTGCGCAGGCGAAGAAGCGCAGAAACGGGCGGCGCTGCTGGGTCACATGGTCTCGAATCGTCCCGCGGAGCATCGGATATCGGGCCTCGAGAGCATCGAGAATTGCGCATTGCGTGACCGGCCTTGCGATTTCAAGGTCCACGTCGCCGGTGACGCGCGCCAGCGTCCGCAAGTGATAGGGAAGGACTACGCGGATCATGGCAGTGTCTCCACCTCCACAGACAGCACCGCCGGGAGATTCTGGACGATTGCTTTCCAGCTGTCGCCGGCGTCGGCCGAACAGTACACCTGCCCTCCCGTTGTTCCGAAATACACGCCGCATTTCTCGAGCGAATCGACGGCCATCGCATCGCGCAGTATATTGACGTAGCAGTTGCGTTGCGGGAGGCCCTTCGTAAGGGCTTCCCATTCGTCTCCGCCCCTGCGGCTGCGGTAAACGCGCAACGTGCCGTCGGGAGGAAAATGCAAGGAGTCGCTCTTGATCGGCACGACGTAGATGGTCTCCGGCTCGTGCGCGTGAACATCAATCACAAATCCGAAGTCGGACGGAAGGTTTCCGCTTATTTCCCGCCACGATTCGCCGGTATCGTCGCTGCGCATCACGTCCCAATGCTTCTGCATGAAAAGCACGTTCGGGCGCGAGGGGTGCATTGCGATGCGGTGGACGCAGTGGCCGACCTCCGCGGCCGGGTCGGGGATGGATTCCGAGCGCAGGCCGCGGTTCTTCGGCACCCACGATTTGCCGCCGTCGTCTGTGCGGAATACACCCGCTGCCGAGATGGCAACATAGATCCGCTCCTGCCGGGTAGGATCAAGGATGATTGTGTGCAGGCACATTCCACCTGCTCCAGGCTGCCACTTCGGCCCGGATTCGTGGCTGCGCAATCCCGGCATTTCCTGCCATGACTCACCGCCATCGGTCGTGCGGAAGATCGCCGCGTCTTCCACTCCCGCATAAACCACATTGGGATCGCTCAGTGATGGTTCAAGGTGCCAGACGCGCTTGAACTCCCAGGGACGCGGCTTGCCGTCGTACCATTGATGCGTGGTTAGAGGTTTGCCGGTCTCGACTGACGTGTCGTATGTGAACTTGTTGCTTTCGCCTTCAGGTTTTCCGTCCTGTTCACCGGCGGGTGTTCCGGGCTGGTGCCATGTCTTGCCGCCATCATCGGATCGTTGGATGATCTGCCCGAACCAGCCGCTGCACTGTGAGGCGTACAGGCGGTCCGGGTCGGCGGGCGAACCTTTCAGGTGGTAGACCTCCCAACCGGCGAAGAAAGGGCCGCTGACCTTCCATCTTGCGCGCTTCCCGTCGGAGGTGATCACAAATGCCCCCTTGCGCGTGCCAACGAGGACTCGAACTCTGCTCATTGTCTACTCCTTCCGTGTTTCCGACCGTGCCGGCCATCGAGCAACGCGTGGTGCTAGACTAGTTTCTG
>DASQID010000146.1:0-4704 GCA_035631775.1 Acidobacteriota bacterium | reverse complement strand
GCGCTTACACGCGGCGGCATTCGTCTTGTAGTCCACGTGCGTCCGCATGATGAAAACCGCTTCCGGGTGCTGCTCCACGAAAGGATGCACACCAAAGTATCCGGAGGGTTTCGACGCGCCGGCGAAAACGAATGAAGGCCGCATGAAGGCTGCGCTGCCACAAAGCAGGGAGGAAGACTTAAGAAAATTCCTTCGACTGAGCATGTGGATTTTCCTCTTCCGATGTGACTCATAGCTGTCCGGCTTGATCAAGATCTGCCCGGCCGGGGTCGCTGGAGCTCTGATTGCCATTATCATTGATTTTGGCCCCAGCCGCAATCATTCCATGCGGCCCGGCCGGGCAGGCGACGGAAAGCCTGCTTTCGGCAGCGACCCAGGACGGGCCTCAAGCTGATCGAATCATATTGCCGGAACCAATGAGGCTCAAAAAAAAACGGCACCCTCAGGGACTGCCTGAGAGTGCCGCCGTGGGCAACTCGGGTCGCCTTCACCCGACTTACCCAAGACCTTGAGTTTTTCGGTTTCTAACCCCAGTCATTTCCTCCTAGGGCACGCTGCCAAACCGATTGCTCCGATGCCGGAACCGGGCAGGATTAGGACCCGATTCTACTTCACGCCGCAGATCGTCCCCTCGACTTCCGGGATCCAGCGGCCCGTGTCGCCGAAGAAGAAGAACGGGCCGTGTATGGTGAAATTTCCCGTTGCAGTCTTAAACATTCCTGATCCTCCGCTGATATGGCCGGACGCCTGATAGTCTCCGACCCAAAGTCCAGGGGTGATGTTCCAAATCGCGCGGCCGAGCGTCAGAGTGAACTTGTCGGTGTACGTCCTCCAGTCATTGTTCGGTTCTCCGAACGCAAAGGTGTAGGCACCATGCAATCCCATTCCGCTGCCGAACTTCCTTTCCCTGGAATCAGTAGCATAGTCATCCGCGTCAGCCCCGGAGAACACGCCGATCAACGGAATGCTATTTGGAATGCCATCTGTTATGTTCTTGGCGCCGTGCGAACCAAGCGACGCATAGACCTCTCCGCCCCATATATCAAGCAAGGGTTGGTTCAAGTCTTGATACGGTGACGGGGCCTGCCCCACGGCGATCGCCCGGAATGCCTGGCAGTTGTTCTGTGCGATAGCTGCCGGCGCATTCAACATCAGCAGCGCGGCGGCCAGCAGGAAAACAAATAAAAGAGCATATTTGCTGCGCATATCTCCTCCTCGGATTATCACGGGTATGCGTAAGAGAAGCCGCGACCCGCGTCTTCCCGCCCTAAGGTTAAGCTTCAAAAAATCACGTACTACCACACTACGAGTTATTGATTCTGTAGCAAGAACCGCGCCACGGTTTCTAGCCCTTCCTCAAAGCTGAGAAATGCTCGATTCCAAGAGATTATCAACCCTTCCTGATCCTACGTTTCAGAATTGATCGGGGACGGAACTGCATTGAATTCCGACAGGAATCATGGGCAAATTGTTGAAATATAATCGGTTCCCGTTTGATTAGAGTTAGTTATGGTAAGTGATGCAGTTGTAAAGAAGAGTGACATATAGTGAGATTTTCCCGGAAGATTTTCAGCGTTTTACGACATGCCGAACCCTCCAGCCCAGGCGCGAATGGTCCTCCAATCGCGATAGTCGCCCTCGGGCACCTTCTTCATCTTAGAAACGATGAAGCGATCAACAAAACCAAGGGAGCTGTAATCCATTTTGCCTCCAAAGAGGCCCACGCTTGACGGATGGATCTTTTGGAGGATTGGCTGCATATACCCTTCCACCACCCGGCGATTCTCGGGAGTATCCTTCTGCATTGTCAGGCACACCGTGAAAAATCCGGTGGGCATTGCCGCAAGCTCAGCGCGGTTTCTGTCCACCAGTTTGGAGCCTTCGGGCAGCCACTTTCCCATTCGAACGGCGCTTCCCACGATAGCGGCGCGATAGGCGCTCACGTCGGTTACCTTCCCGGCTGGAAGCACTTCCACAGCGAGACCTTTGCCTCTCAAGACTTGCCCGATTGCTTCGGCGACTTCCGCTGTCGATCCCGCACGGCTCGCGTAAGCAACCAACACTCTCTTGGAAGTTGGCTCATCGGCATGAATCATCTCTGCGACATTGCACGCCAGGGTTGTTGCCGCAAGCGTAAATCCGATCTTCTTGAAAAACTCCCTGCGCTCAAGACTTTGATCAGTGTTCATCTTTGTGGCCCTCTGCAATTGTTGCCGGATATCCTCCAACTACATACGGGCAAGAGGCATGAAAAGTTTGACAACTCATTCAGGTTTAGGCTATTTTGCTCTATGCCTAGAGCGATATTGTTCCCTCCTACCGATTCTGCGAGAAGCGTCCTATGAGCAAAAGCGAACAACGTGATCTCTTTCCGGGCGCGCTGGAGATGATGATTCTCCGGACCCTGAAGCGCCAGCCGTTGCATGGCTACGCTCTTGCGCAGCACATCAAACGAACCTCAAACGACTTGCTCCAGATCGAGGAGGGATCGTTGTATCCGGCACTGCAGCGCCTTCTGAGGGAACGATGGGTGAAGGCCGAGTGGGGAGTGTCATCGACCAATCGGCGAGTCCGAACATATCAACTCACGCCTGCGGGGCTCAAGCACCTGGAGCAGGAGGTGTCGAAGTTCGAGCGAATGCTCGAAGGCATTACGCGCGTCCTGGCGCCGGAGGAATCATGAAATGGATCCGGCATTTGTCTTCCCGCCGCAAACTGTACGGCGAGCTCTCGGAAGAGATTCAGGCTCACCTCGAGGAAAAGGTCGATGAGCTGGTGGCCGGCGGCATGTCCAGGCACGAAGCGGCTGCAGCCGCCCGCCGCGAGTTCGGCAACGTGACTCTGATCGAGGAGCGCGGCCGTGATGTCTGGCGCTGGCCGTCCCTCGACGACTTTCTCATGGACGTCCGCTTCGGTGTGCGCATGCTGCGGAGGAATCCTGCCTTTGCGGCGGTCGCCTTGCTCACGCTGGCGCTCGGGATAGGCGCGAACACCGCGATCTTCAGCGTGCTCGACGCCGTGCTGCTTCGTTCGCTCCCAGTTTCAGATCCTGGACAACTGGTCCTTCTGACCGATCCGGACTCGCACGGACACAGTTTCGGAGATGAATCGGGAGACCGCTCGCTCCTATCTTATTCCGAATTCGAATATCTTCGCGATCATACCGATGTCTTTTCCGGAATCTTTGCCGCCGACAGCGCTCTGCAGGAGGTGACTTGGGGAGCAGGTTACGCCGCCTCCGGTGAGGCGCAGGAAGGCGAGACCGCGCGCGTCAGGCTTGTCAGTGGAGACTATTTCCCGACGCTGGGCGTCAAAGCGGCTGCCGGCCGCACGTTTACGTCGGAGGTTGACCGCGCGCGTGGTGCGGCGCCCGTGGCCGTCCTCAGCTATTCATTCTGGAAAGAGCGTCTTGGGCTTCATCCTGCCGTCGTGGGCATGACCATCAGGATCCGCCGCGCTCCGTTCGAGGTCGTCGGCGTCGCGCCGCCGGGATTCTTCGGCGAAACCGTGGGTGAGGCTCCAGATATCTGGATTCCAATGACGATGCAGGAGGCGGTCTATCCCGGACGGGACCTTCTCAGTATGGCCCCGGGGATGTTGAATCAGCATATATGGCTCCAGGTCATGGCGCGGCTCAGGCCGGGGATCAGCGCCGGGCAGGCCGGGGCGCAGGTGAACATCGTATTCAAGCACCTGCTCGAGTCTGAAGTTGCATCGACGCTGACCGCAGATCAGCGCCGAGGTTTCTTCGATCAGCAGATCAAGATTCGGCCTGGAGGCCGAGGTTCTTCGACCCTGCATGATGCGTTCGCGGACCCGATCAAACTCCTGATGTGCCTCGTCGTGCTCATCCTCCTCATCGCATGCGCCAACATCGCAAATTTGCTGCTGGCACGCGGTGCGCTCAGGCAAAGAGAATTTGCCGTTCGCCTTGCTGTTGGAGGAGGTCGCCTCCGACTGATCACGCAACTACTGACCGAAAGCCTGCTCCTGGCATTTCTGGGTGCCGCTCTGGGAGTGGCGCTGGCTCAATGGACGGACCGAGTTCTTTTGCGAGCAGTTTCTGGAGTCTCATCGGGACCCAAGTCAGTCCAACTCAATTTGCAGCCGGACATGCGCATCTTAGGTTTCACCATGGCCGTCGCCGTGCTTGCCTCGCTGATCTTCGGTCTCGTGCCGGCTTTGCGGGCTGCCGGCACGGACATCTCCCCGGTTCTGAAGGTCACTACCTCTAGATCGACCGGTGGTTTTCACCGACGCCGGCTCCCGGCGGGAAAGCTCCTTGTAATTGCACAGCTGGGAATCTCTCTTATCCTCTTGGTCGCCGCAGGGCTGTTCGTGGATAGCTTCGCACGACTGGGCGCGGTGGGCCTCGGTTACAGCTCCGAACACCTGCTGTTATTCAGGGTCGATGCCGCGATCGCCGGCTACAAAGGACCTTCGATCCTTACCTTGTACCAGAGCCTGCTCGACACGTTGTCGATGCTTCCGGGAGTCCGCACCGCCACTCTTTCCAGCAACGGCCTCTTCCAAGACTCGGAATCCGGCGATCCGATCGCGGTGGAAGGCTACGCACCGCGTCCCGGAGAAGAAATGCACAGCCGATTCGACCATATCGGCCCCGGCTATTTTTCCACGGTCGGTATTCCTGTGCTGATCGGGAGGGAAATCGGACCTCGTGACGGCGGCACCTGTCCTCGAGTT
>DASQID010000145.1:0-2269 GCA_035631775.1 Acidobacteriota bacterium | reverse complement strand
AAAAATTGGGGAACCGTCGCGAGAACCGTGATTCCTGCCTCCTGCAGCGCTTCCAGTATTTCCGTGCGCTTCAGCGTGTCCGCAAAAACGACCTGGGCTCCCAGGTAGAGTGGCACGAGAACGTTGACGATCGATGCCAGGACATGCTGCAGCGGAAGGAGGCAGAGCAGCGCGTCGCGCTCATCTACACGAACGCACTGGAGGGCAAGCTGGAGTTCGCTGATGATGTTCGAATGGGTAAGCATCACCCCTTTGGGCTTTCCGGTGGTCCCCGAGGTGTAAATGATCGTTGCCAGATCAGAGGGAGCACAGTCCGGGAGGGACGGCTGAGGCTGCCGGGATAGTGCATGATCTATGAAGCCCGAAAGCTCCGCACGCTCATCCTGACCGCCATTCAGAGGATCGAAGCAGATCAGGAAATGCGACAGCCGGGAATCCGCCACTGCTTCCTTCAACTTGGACCAGAGCTGGCCGCTGGCAAATACCATCTGGGATTCCGAATCGTCGAGCAGGCGCCTCCACTCCTGCGGCGAAATCTGCGGGTCCAGGGGGACGACAGTTCCACCCGACAAAAAGATACCGAGATAGGCGATCACCCACTCCGGACGGTTTTCGGAAAGAATTGCTATGCGCGCGCCCTTCTGGAGTCCCAGCCCGAGGAGGCCGGCGGCGACGGCATGGGACTGAAGGTGTGCCTCTCGATAAGTAAAGGTTCTATAACCCGCTGGGGTTTTCAGGCGGAATGCAATTCTATCGGGAAATCTGCCGGCAATCTCTTCGAAGCGCCGGTTGAAAGTGAGTGCGTCATAACCAAGTGTCATTAGGACAGCATACGATAGATCGCTGGATTTTCCCATTCATTGACAGACCCTAAGGTTCTGCCTGGAGGCGGTCGATATGTGCGGCATGCCGGATTCCGCCTCGTGGAAGCTGCCGCCGTTGATATTGCACCCATTTTCCGGTGTAAACGATGCTCAGAGGCTTGCCGAAGGCAGCCAGACAAATCAGCTGCTGCAGGATTTGCTCCCTCACAGCGATGTCACTGCGGAAGCCCTCAGAAAAAGAATCCTGGACAGCCGCTACCGTGAGATCCGCTGGCTTTACTACATCGGAAAGGACGTCGTGCGCTGGATCGAGCAATGCCTTGACTTTGCACGCTCCCAGGACGGGCTGAGACATCCGGATTTACGCTTCCAGAGCTTCGCAGCGCTTCTGACGGAATGTCCGCCGCAGGCCGTCACTGAAAAACTCAGGAAATGGGGAGTACTGGATTTCAAGAAGCTCTTCTCACGAGCCATCGGCATAAATACCCTGTTCGCGGAGTTCCCCAGGTTCGACCTTCTATCGGAGGAGTTCCTGCAGGACTATTACAGCTATTCGGACAGCATATTTATCTGCAGGCAGAACTCCACGCCCTTTCTCAAGCTCGACGCCGAAATCGCACAATTCGAAATCTTTACATCCGGAGAGTATTCAAACATCCTTGAACGCGGACTGCTCAATACCTAAGAGCGGTTCGCAGTTCGCAGTTCGCGGTTCGCACAGGATGAAACCACTGCGGGCAGTGAGCTGTTAAAATAGCGATAAACCGGAGAGAAACGGAAAGGAGCGCTCATGAAGCGGAACCTGTGTGTTGTCATGCTTCTGGCAATTGTAATAGCTGTCTGGGTTATGGCTCAGACTGGCGGCGATCCCCTGATCGAGGGTTTCCGATTGGTTGAAGTGGCCTCTGTGGCGGATGCCATGGAGCAACTCTATGGACAGCGTGCCTACATGTCGCACGAAATGCGACCCTTGTTTGCCACTAAGTTTGCGGGCCCCGCCGTCACCGTCCTGCTGAAGAAGGCCGAGCATAAGGAAGGGGCTACGGCTTCGGAGGGCATGCTGGATGCCATCGATGCCGCTAAACCGGGCTCCGTCTACGTACTGGTCCTCGATGACGGCGCGGACTATGGAGCTGTCGGTGCGATCATGGCAACAGCCATGAAATTTCGTGGCCTGACGGGTGCGGTGGTGGACGGCTCGGTTCGCGACACACCTCAGATTCGAAGACTCCAATTCCCGGTGTTCAGCCGCGGGATCGTGCCGGCGACGACAATCAACCACTATCGCTTCGCAGGCGCGAATGTGCCGGTCACCTGCGCGGGTGTGCGGGTAAATCCCGGGGACATCATTGTGGCAGACGAGGATGGGGTCGCCGTGGTACCGCACGATCGCGCGGGCGAGGTCCTCAAGAAAGCTCAGCAACTCGATGACACGGAACACCGCA
>DASQID010000144.1:0-8064 GCA_035631775.1 Acidobacteriota bacterium | reverse complement strand
CACCCCCTCGAAGCGGGGTGATCCACACCTCACTGCCGGTCGCCCGGTCGAGGGCGACGACGGTTCCTTTGAGGCCGACGTACACGAAATTCGTGGTAGCCATTGTTCCTCCGCAGTTCAACGCACCAAACAGTAGTGTTTGGTGTGGCATTCGATGAGGTCACCGGCTCGCAAGGGGAACGATAAATTCAGTCTGGGCTGGAAATCAATCTTCGATGACCCTTTTGCAGCTTCCTGATTGCACACCTCTGTGCTCCCCGTCCATTGTGATGTAAGATTCCGCAATGAGAAGCGCGGCGATACATTTTACCCTTCTTGCGGCGACACTGTGGATATGCGGGTGCAGGAGCGTTCCGGCCACCGAGGCACCCCTCCTTGCCCGTGCCTTCCAGGGTATGACTTCCCAAGACCTGTTGCGGCACATCAAGGTCCTTGCCTCTGACGAATTTGAAGGCCGAGCCCCTGGAACAAGGGGTGAAGAGTTGACCGTCAGGTATCTGGCGGATCAGTTCGGTCGGCTGGGCCTGAAGCCGGGAAATCCCGACGGATCGTTCCTCCAGAAGGTCCCGTTGGTGGGCTTCAAATCGGATGCCACAGCCTCTTTCAGAGTGGGTGACAGGAGAATCAAACTCAGGTTTCCGGAAGACTGTGTGGCCGGTTCGCATCGGTTGCAGGCGAAGGTCACGGTCAGGGACTCCGAACTCGTGTTTGTAGGCTATGGCGTGGTCGCACCCGAGTACGGCTGGGACGATTTCAAAAATGTGGACGTAAAGGGTAAGACTCTCGTGATGTTGATCAATGACCCTCCTGTCCCGGATCCGATGGATCCCACCCGACTCGATGAGAAGATGTTCAAGGGAAAGGAGATGACCTACTACGGCCGCTGGACCTACAAATACGAGATTGCCTCAGAGCGGGGAGCCGCGGCCGCGATTCTCGTGCACGAGACCGGACCTGCCGGCTATCCCTATGATGTCGTGGTAGGGAGCTGGGGCCGGGAGAACTTCGATATCTCCTTCCCCTCCGCAGGATCCAGGCGACTCGATGTGGAGTCATGGATCACGCGGGATGCCGCCGGGAGATTGTTTGCCCTGGCCGGCAAGGATTTCGAAGCGTTGAAAAGCTCTGCAACCAAGAAGGACTTCAAACCGGTGTCACTCGGGGCAACGGTGGACTTCGACATAGAGAATAAGATCCGTAAGATCGAGTCGAATAACGTGATTGCCAGGCTTGATGGAAGCGATCCCCGGTTGAAAGATCAATACGTTATTTTTAGCGCGCACTGGGACCATCTTGGCATGGATGAAAATCTCAAAGGAGATCGGATATATAACGGGGCATTAGATAACGCTTCGGGGACTGCCGCTCTTGTCGAACTCGCCCGAGCCTTCGTCCAGCTCAAGTCCCAGCTTAAGCGGAGCATATTGTTCCTATCCACCACAGGTGAAGAGAAGGGGTTGCTCGGCGCCAGGTACTATGTCGAGAACCCGCTATATCCCCTTGCTAAGACGGCGGCTGACATCAACATAGATGGGATAAATCCCTGGGGGCGCACAAGGGATATCGTGGTGATCGGTTTGGGGAATTCCACCCTCGACGACCTGGTACGCACGGAGGCGCGAGGCCAGGACAGGATCATCAAGCCGGATCCGGAACCTGAAAAGGGATTCTTTTATCGGTCGGACCACTTCGAGTTTGCCCGGCACGGGGTACCCGTCCTTTATACGGACGCCGGCACCGAGTACATAGGCAAGGCCGCACAGTACGCGCAGAGGAAGCGCGACCAGTACACCAGTACTGATTACCACCGCGTTACAGACGAAGTCAAATCAGATTGGGACCTCTCAGGGGCAATAGAGGACCTGCAGCTGCTCTTTCGCGTGGGCTACCGGGTGGCGCTGAACGAGAAAATGCCCGAATGGAAACCAGGGGCAGAATTTGCACCGGTGCGCACGGAGCAAATCCATTAATCCATGCGCGATTACTCCGCTGCATGCCACGGAAATCAGACACACTCCGGAATATGAATCCGCTACAAGCGGGTAACAGGCAGATGGCAGCAGGCGGCTGACAGAAGGCAGCCTAGTGGCGAGTGTAGTATTGAACGCCTGCCTGCCGCCTGGGGTTTCTCAGAACTTCATCGGCACCTGCTTGTATCCTGCAGGCACCTCGAACATCGACGCCGGGATGGGACCTTTCTCCACCGAAGTCACGACCGTGGTAGTCTTCATCTCCATGTTCATCATCTTCATGGTCATGACAGTCTTGAGGGGCATGCCTGTGATTTTTTTCATTTCATCGTAGAGCTTGCTCATGTCGAACATCGGGTTGCGCTGAACACCCATCTTCATAACATCGTAGTATACCGCTGGGATTTTTAGATCGGGTGAGGCATGGATCTCCATCTCCATAGGACCGGTGACATGATACTTATCGGTTGCGTACCCTGCGATCGTCTCACCCGGCCCTTCCTTGGTCACTGAAAAGGACTCCGACATCTGCTGTCCCATCTGTGCCATCATCTTGCGCATCTGCTCCATCTTTTCCTTGTCCGCGCCTGCCTGCTCTCCCAGCTTCGGCAGCATTTCATTCAGTTGCTCAAAAGTGATTTCGGTGTAGGTCTTCTGCTTGTTATCGATGTTGATGATCTTACCGGTGTCGAACCGGATTATGCTGTCTTGCCCTGCTGAGGAAGTGGTTCTCATCGCCTTGCTGCTGTAATACTGCGTGGCGGTCGCATTCCTGGCACCGCCGCCCATCATGCCCGAGCTGGTTGTGGCCTGGTGGAGAGTGATGTCCTGGCCGAATGCAACCGACTGCAGCCCGAAAAGAGAAAGAGTTAGGATCAGAAGTGCGGGCGTGACGCCAATTCGTTTGGTCATTATGTGCTCCTGGAGTTACTTTCTGTTGAAAAACGGTGCTCGCGACCGACAGGGTCGAGCGGCTTGATAATATCCGTGAGTGTCCTCAAAGATCAAGCTACAGGGTTATTCAAATCCTTGCCACTTCGACGCAGTGTATCCTCTCCTCTTGGGCGTACACCACGACGAAACGGTCAATAAGCGGCCGGATGCAACGCTGGAAACTTCCGGCCGTTAAATTCTGATTCCAGATCGCGGGGAAAGGCCACAGTGGTCGGGTCTCCATCGCTCGTAAAGACATCTCCCGGGTGTTCGGTGAAGTGCTTCAGCCAGGATTTCAGTGCGTTTCCCGTGACTTGGATACGAGGCAAGCGCAGGAGCTCGCACTTTTTGCTGAAAGGGGATTGTGCCGGCGGACCCGATACCAGCATGATCGCCTCGTTGTGGTAGGAGACGCCGGCAAAGGAGCCCTCCATTGCGAGGCTGGAGTCCTTTGGGAAAACGCCGAAGGGAAGAGACAACGCGCGAATGTGGTATCCCGGGACGAAGCGCTGAACCGCCTGGACGGCGAGTGCAAGCTGTTTTTTGACCGTGGCAGCCTCGTATTTCCCTAGGTTCGCGTGCCAGAGCGTGTGGTTGCCGATTTCAAATCCCAGAGAGGCAAGCTCTTTCAGCTTTTCCCCCTCGTACTCCGGCTGACCGAACAGGCGGTGAGGCTCTGCGGCAGCGGGCAGTACGAAGAAGATGGCCTTCCTCCCGAAATCCGGATGACGCTTTGCGAAGTCAATCATGATGCCCACGGCGCA
The DNA here is from genome assembly GCA_035631775.1 of Acidobacteriota bacterium. Lineage (GTDB taxonomy): Bacteria > Acidobacteriota > UBA6911 > UBA6911 > UBA6911 > DASQID01. The sequence continues at coordinate 4,397 of DASQID010000144.1, read as the reverse complement.
GTCAGGATCGATTTTCTTCTTACCATCCTGGTTGAGGTACCGGAATTGGCCGGGCGAGGAATCGTCAAAGGTCAGAATCACCGGGTGTGTACCGGAAGGAAGCTGGTTTCGGCCATCAATATAATCTCCCACAGCCATGGTCCGATAGCCGGCCTGATAGAGCTGTTCAAGATCCCTTCTAAAATCCTGCGGCGTTCGGGCCCATTGAGTCTCTTTCTGTTCAATCAGGTGGTATTCCAGGATCAAGACACGCCCCAGTTCGTTGGGTTTGGATGCGGCTTGGCCATGGACTTGCTGTGGTAGGGCGAGCAGCAGACAAGTAATCAGAACCAAATAGTCGCAAGTTCTTTTCATGCCGGAAATAGTTAGCATCAAGGACACTCATATTCCAACAAGATTCACTCGCTTTATCTCTACTGCGCCCTTGCATCTTTGCGGATGTAGTCTCCCGATGAAGGATGGTGGAAACGCCTCGCCTTCACACGAGGGGTCGTTAAGAAGCCACCGCCAAGACGCAAAGATGCGAGGAAAGCGAAAAGGTGTATTATCAAGCCGCAAAGGAGGGGTATGGACAGACGCGCCTTTTTGTGTTCCAGTGCTGGAGCCTTGTGCGCCGCTGCGCTGCGGGAAGTCTATGGGATGAATCTCCGTTTTCGATATTCCAGCTGCAATGAGATGTTTGAGAAGAGGGAGTTCGCCGGGGTTTGCAGGACTCTCAAGGCCGCTGGTTTTGCGGGAATTGAAATTGCTCCTTTCACGCTAGCGGACAGTATGGAGAACATCAGCGTCTCTCGCCGCCGGGAACTGCGCGACATCATCCACTCCGAGGGATTGGAATTCGCCGGACTCCACTGGCTACTTCTTGCGCCCAAGTGGCTCCATGTGACCACCGCCGATCGGCAGTTGCGGGAAAAATCCTGGGCGTATTTCTCGAAGATTATCGACCTCTGTGCCGACCTGGGCGATAAGGGCGTGATGGTCTTCGGATCCCCGAAACAGCGCGGAACTCAGGGCAATTCCAGGGCGGAAGCCTCGACGTTGTTTCGCGACGGACTGGCCTCCGTCGCTCCTCACGCCGGAGACAGGGGAGTTACCATCCTGATTGAGTCGTTACCAAGCAAGGACACCGATGTGGTAAACACATTGGCCGAGGCGGCGCAAATGGTCCGGGAGATTGACCATCCCGCCATACAAACGATGTTTGATTTCCACAACACCGTCGATGAGCACGAACCTCTTGACAAGCTGGTGCGGCAGTACTTTCCGCTTATCCGTCACGTGCACATCAACGAAATGGACGGCCGATATCCTGGCTCGGGAGGTCTCGATTTCCGCCCGGTATTCAGGGTTTTGGCGGACCTGAAATACAGTCATTGGGTCTCTGTTGAAGTTTTTGAATGGAAGGAGGGACCGGACAAGGTCGCACAAGCGACCATGGAATTTCTGCGCGGCCTGGAGAAGAAGCTGTGATTCCGGGTGCCGCAAACGGATCAGGAGGTGGCATGAGGAGTCTGCTTTCCTGTCTGCTGCTTCTGACAGCGGCGGCAGGCGGCGGGAGTCCACAAACAACGTCGTCGAAGCTTACGCTCTTGGCTGTGGGCGCTCACGCGGGTGACATGGAGGTCGCGAGCGGCGCGGTTCTTGCCAAACATGCCAGGTCAGGCAACCGAGTCGTCCTGCTCCATCTTACCCTGGGTGAAGGCGGGAATCCCAGACTGACGCCGGAGGAGTACGGCCGCCAGAAGAGGAGGGAAGCCGAAGCCGCGGCGAAGGCAATCGGAGCCGAGTTCATTATCGGTCCCTACAAAGATGGCGAACTGACCAACAGTGATGAGTCACGAAAGTTCGTTGCCGATACCATTCGTCAGATTCAACCTGCCTATATCATCACCCATTGGAAAAACAGCATTCACAAAGATCACGCGGCCGCACACGTCATCACCACGGAGGCCGTGCTGCTCGCTTCCCTTGCCGGGGTGAAAAGCGTGTATGCGCCGCATCGTGGAGTGCGCAGCGTTTGGTTCACCGAAAACTGGGAAGACAAGGATGGGTTTTCGCCATACGTATATTTCGATGTCTCCGACTCTCTCGCAGATTGGGAGAAGTGCGTTCGCGAATACGAATTCATCCGCGGCGGAATCTCCAGCTTCCCTTACTTTGAGTACTACAAGTCATTGGCGAAGGTTCGGGGCGCAGAGGGTGGGCTAGGTCTTGCGGTGTGTTTCGATGTCGACTCCTGGAGCAAGAAGCGAATTCTCCATAGTCTTCCGTGAACGTGGTTTGTGCTCGGGCGCTGTACTCGCGGGATTCGTGATGGCAATATCCATCAGAGTGGACTGGGATGGCGAAGCGCGAGATTTCGGCAGGCTGTGTCGTTTTCAGGCGAGGCCAAGGTGGAGTTGAGGTCGTCCTGATCCGCCCCAGGGACCGCGATTCCTGGGCGCTCCCCAAGGGCTTGCTCGAAGTTGGTGAAGCTCCCGACGCTGCAGCCCTTAGGGAGGTAAAGGAGGAGACCGGCCTCGTGGGAACAATCCTCCGTAAAATCGACAACATCAAGTACACCTACACTGCGACATGGCAGGATCCCCCCGAGAGAGTGTTCAAGATCGTCACGTTTTATCTGATGGAACTGACGGGTGGGGATACCAGCCGGCACGATTGGGAAGTGGAGAGTGTCACCTGGTTTCCGATAGACGAGGCGATTCGCACCGCCTCCTACAGGACCGAAAAGGATATCCTTCGTAAGGCAAAGGATATTCTCGCCCAATAGTGATCTCCAAGAGCCGACGCCACAACAGAATTAGAGACCGCCGCTTGCCCCGGCTTTGAGTTCGGCCCGATACCTACGCGCATATTCAACGTAGTTCTGCGCAGAGCGGCAAACCCAGTCAATTTCTGCTTTGGTCACTTGCCGGGCGACCTTCGCCGGGGATCCGAGCACCAGGCTGCCCGGCGGCACTGCTGTTCCTGGAGTCAGCAGGGCTCCCGCACCTATCACCGAATTTTCGCCGATCACCACACCGTCCAGAATTATTGCCCCCATGCCGACCATTACCCTGTCGCGGATCGTGCAACCGTGAATGATGGCCCGATGTCCAATGGTGATGTCGTCGCCCAGGAATACAGGAAATTCATTCTTACGGACGTGCAGGATGCTGAGATCCTGTATGTTTGTCCGACAGCCAATCCGGATCTGATGGATGTCGCCTCGGACCACGCTGTGAAACCAGACGCTGGACTCGCTTCCGATGACGACGTCGCCAATCACCTCGGCTGACTCCGCGATGAAGCATGCTTCGGAGACCTGAGGCAGGATGCCCTGAAAAGCTCTGATCATATCTCATCAAAACCTGTCACGAATTACACGAACTTCACGAAATAACCCGTACTACAAAAATTCAGATCCTTGCCATTTCGACAAGGATACAACACCTGTCTTGGCGTCTTTGCGTCTTAGCGGTGGGTTTTAAAAAAGCCACCGCTAAGGCGCGAAGACGCGAAGGAACGGCAGACTCCTTTGGTTGCGGCAATGCTGCACCACGTAATTCGTGGAATTCGTGGCAGATCTTCCCCATCAAACGTGCTCAAGATTTCCCCTCTGCGGAAACCGCCCGAACAACGGACTCACATATCGCCTGCCGAGCCTCGTCGATTTTCAAATTCTCTCTGGATGGATGCACCCTGTTCGTCAACAGGACTATGAACAGCTGCCTCTCCGGATCGATCCATATTGAGGTTCCCGTGAAACCGGTGTGCCCATAAGCGGATTCTGCAAAAATCTTACCGGTCCAGTTCCCGGCCGAAGGCTTGCCCCAGCCGAGGCCGCGGGCATTCTCGCTGCTGCCCTGTGCTGCGGTAAAGAGCGAGATCGTGTCCGGGTTCAGGTAGCGGCGGTGGTCATAAATCCCGCCGTTGAGCATCATCTGCGCGAATACCGCCAGATCGTGCGCGGAGCTGAAGAGACCGGCGTGACCCGCCACACCACCCATAGCAAAAGCGTTTTCGTCGTGAACTTCGCCTCGGATAACTCTGCCACGCCACGGATCGTTCTCGGTTGGAGCGATGCGTCCGAGCAGGCTCTTGGGCGGCCTGTAGGACGTCGATTCCAAGCCTAGCGGACGAAACAAATGTCCAGCGAGAAACCGGTCAAGCGGCTGGCCGGCTGCTCTCGAGATGATCTCACCGAGAAGGATCATTCCGAGATCGCTGTATTCCGTTCTTGTCCCGGGCTCAGAGATGAGGGGGATATTACAGATGGCCTCAAAGACCTGCTGGTATCCCTTGTTCTCCTTGTACAAGGGCAGGAACGGGGGCAGGCCGGCCGAATGACTCAATAGATTCCTTACTCGCACCTGTTCCTTGTTTGGTCCTTTGAACTCGGGCAGGTAATCCTGCAC
>DASQID010000143.1:0-2789 GCA_035631775.1 Acidobacteriota bacterium | reverse complement strand
GCCTCATCCACCGATGAGTCGACCTGACTGTCCATGACGCCGCGGATTCCATGCTCGGGGCAGAAGAGAGCGACCAGTTTGCACACCTTCGATTTGTAGAGCAGGTCGATCGTAGAGGTGCCGTCGGCCGCAAGCCCCGTGTGATTCGTTATGAGACCCACGCGCTTCCCTGCCAAAGGTGTAAAACCCTGCTGGCGCAGAACATCAATACCATTCAGGACACGCGGGGTTTGATCCGCGGGAATTAGTGCCCAGGAGAGCCCGAAAACGAACAACATCAATTCCGCGATGATCAGTCTCCTCACTCCAAGCACCCTTCCCAATCACAAGGAAACGTTGACACTCGTGCACCTGCCAGCCGCCGGACGGCCGTGATTATACTCCAGGCTGGTGTCAGGTCTGGAAAATTAAGTGATCCTGATTACTTTGGATTTTCGATTTTGCCGGAACCCATCTTTCCCTGCCGTCCGTGGGCGCGGCGGCGGGAGGCACACGCCTCGCCCCCGTACGCGAATTCCTGGCTTCCACCATTCTTATCCTTCGCTTTTCTTTTGCGCAATTCTGCGAGTTCGTGTCAAATTCTGTACCCATGGAAGACAAAGTCTGGGTATGGTGTGACACGCTGTTCACTCCGTCTGAACGCCGCGTTTCCTGCTGTATTCGGATTGAGGATGGAAAAATCCAGGAAATCGTCCCCGCAGGGGAGAGCGCTGTTCGCGGGCGTGATGTCGTACACGAGCCCGGCACGGTTGTCGCCCCGGGTTTTATCGATCTCCACGTCCACGGGGCGCGGGGCCGGGATTTCATGGATGGCACCCTGGAGTCGCTCAGAACACTCTCGGAAACACTTGCTCGGCACGGCACCACCTCATTCCTCCCGACAACGATGAGTGCGCCCGATCTGGATACAGAGGCAGTGCTGCGAGGCTTCGCCGAACACAGAAGCCTGATAAGGGACGGCGCACTGCCGATCGGCATCCATATGGAAGGCCCCTTCTTGAATCCGGTCTGCCGGGGCACACACGACGCGCGTTACCTGAAGCAGGCGGATGTCCCCGCGTTCCGACGCTTCAGGACGATCTCAAGAGACTCCATTGCCAGGATCACGGTCGCACCTGAGATGGACGAGGATCTCGCATTGATCCGGGAAGCAACCGCGGCGGGAATTCAGGTCTCGATCGGGCATTCCGATGCCACCGCTGCACAGGCCCAAGCGGCCATTGAGGCCGGAGCTTGTCAGGCAACCCACACTTTCAATGCAATGCGCCCGTTTCATCAAAGGGAGCCGGGAATTCTCGGCACTGTCCTGGCGGACAAGCGCGTGTTTGCAGAGGTCATCTGCGACGGAATACACGTGCACCGAACCGCCATCCGGCTGCTGCTCGGACTCAAGCAGGCGGGTCGAACATTGCTGGTAACGGATGGATTGAGCTCAGTCGACATGCCGGACGGGCGCTACCCGCTGGGGGACAAGATCATCGTCGTCGAACGGGCGGAATGCCGCGATTCGGAGGGACGATTGGCCGGAAGCACGCTTACGCTCGATCGTGCCGTGCGCAATCTGGTTCACTGGTTCAATGTGCCGCTGAGCGAAGCCTTGGCGACTGCAGGAGCCACCCCCGCGCGTGCCATGCGGATGGAGGGAAAGAAGGGTGTGATCGCACCGGGCGCCGACGCGGACCTCGTCTTCCTGGACGCCGACCTGAATGTGGTGAGGACGATGGTAAGCGGCAGAACTGTCTATTCGAAATCTGCCACAGATTACACGAATTCCACGGACGATAAACACATCATTTCGTGAAATTCAGGTAATTCGTGGCAGATTTTGACAGCTGTGGTACTCACTCCATGATCGTCTTCCAGCCGCGGCGGTTCAGATCCCAATAGATCACCCAAGCGAAAACCACGGCGACCGCAAGGAAAATGATGCCCAGCAACGCCTGGCCGAATATGATCTTTCCCACGCCGAACAGCGCCATGTAAACGAGCACGCAGCCTGACATCCAATCAAGCAGATTGAAATAGCCATCCCTCTGGGGGACGACGTCCGTTGCCTCCTTGGCTATCGGTCCCCAGAGCGCGGCGCTCGGATGAACCTTGCGATAGAAGGCAAGGAGAACATCTTTCTTCTCGGGAGCCGTGAGCCAAGTGGCGGCCAGCCAGGCGACCGTGGAAAGGGCTACCGTGATAAGCACGATCCACGCGAATTCGAGCGGGTTGTTGTTATCGAGCTTGAAGTAGAATTGCAGCATGAGGGAGACGATGAAGGAGGCTCCCATGGCAAAAACCTCGCTCCATGCGTTGATGCGCCACCAGAACCAGCGCAGGATGAAGACGCTCCCCGTCCCCGCCCCGATGGCAATCATGAATTTCCATGCGCCGGCGATAGTGTCCTGGTAGTAAGTGACGACGCACGAAATCAGCATCACGAAGACGGTCGCGATCTGTGAGACGGTCACGTAGTGCTTCTCGTTGCGGCCTTTGACGAGAAAGCGCTTGTAAAAGTCATTTACCAGGTAAGAGGCTCCCCAGTTGAGCGATGTTCCAATGGTCGACATATACGCTGCCGCAAACGCGGCGATCATCACCCCCCGTAAGGCAACCGGGAAGACGTTCAGATCGATGATTGTCTTGACGAAACCGGACTCTTTGTCCGCCAAAGTCGGGTACAACACCAGGGAGCAGAGCGCGGTGAGAATCCACGGCCATGGGCGCATGGCATAGTGCGCCACGTTGAACCACAGGGTGGCCAGCAGTGAGTTCTTCTCATCCTTCGCGCAGAAGATGCG
>DASQID010000142.1:0-6167 GCA_035631775.1 Acidobacteriota bacterium | reverse complement strand
GAGAGCCGACCCAGATTGAGGCTATCCTGAAGCAGGATCCTTCCGGAAAGACGCAGACGCAGGTAGCTGTGGGGGGCAACCCTGGTCCGGTCGAGGGCACGACCGCCGACAAGAATCAGAAGAAGAACGCCAAGAAAAAGCCGGCCAACAGCAAGAAGACGGACAATAAGAAGACCGTCAGCCAACCGAATCCGTGACGGCTTGATATGCATAAGAAGCTGCTTGTTGCCGATGACAGCATTACCATCCAGAAAGTGGTGCGCCTGACCTTCGCGGGAGACGAGATAACCGTCGAGGCGGCGCCGGACGGAGATCTTGCTCTCGAGAAGGCAAGGGAGATCAAACCCGACATCCTGCTCGCCGACGTGTGCATGCCGGGTCGCAACGGCTACGATCTCTGTGCGAACGTAAAGTCGGATCCGGAACTGGCGCACATCCCGGTGGTGCTTATTGCCGGAGCCTTCGAACCCTTCGACGAATCTGAGGCGAAGCGCGCAAGATGCGATGGTCGCTTGACCAAGCCTTTCGACACTACTGAGTTGATCCGCGTGGTGTATACGCTTCTCGGGTTGGAGACGCCGAAGGACGATGGTGCGGAGGAACCAAAGGTGCAAGATATCATCTCTCAAGGGATCACAGGACCGCTTCAGGCCTCTGCGGCCGAGCGGCTGGTCAGCAATCGGACATTGGAGTCTTTCCTGGGCCTGGAACGGATTCTCGACATCTTTGATTCGGACAGCCCGGTTCCGGTTCCCATTCGATCCGCACCCGCCAAACCTGAACCCCGGAAAGTTACTGCCGCGCCGGAGTTGTCCGAAGAAACCATCAACTTGATCGTAGACAGGGTTCTGCGGCGCATGTCACAGGATGTCATCCGCGAGGTTGCGTGGGAAGTCGTTCCCGAGATGTCCGAGCTGATCATCAAGCAATGCCTCGAGGAAAAAGGCAAGATCTAGCAAAAACGGGGACGCTCCCCTATTTTCCGAGTGTCTAGCGACTCTTCCAGCGAAAGCGGGAGACTGACTGGAAAATAGGGGAGCGTCCCCGTTTTTCATGACATCCAGCTGCTCATGGACTCCTCAGTCAAATTCGAATAAAATTCCCACTTTTGCGCGTTAGACGCATTTACTGACAGGGGTAATGCATGTCGCGGGAATTGCTGCAAAAAGTCTACGATCCGGCACAGGTTGAGGCCAAGTGGTATCCCTTCTGGGAGCAGCGGGGATACTTCACCGCCGATAACACGTCCACGAAGCCCCGGTTCTGCATCGTCATTCCCCCTCCAAATGTGACGGGCTCCCTCCACATGGGTCATGCCCTTCAGCACACGCTGCACGACATATTGGTCCGCTGGAAGCGCATGAGCGGCTACAACACGCTCTGGCTTCCGGGCACGGATCACGCCAGCATTGCCGTTCACTACGTTCTCGACAAGCAGCTGGAACAGCAGAAGAAGACGCGCTTCGATCTCGGCCGGGAAGAATTTCTCAAGCTAGCCTGGCAGTGGAAGAAGACGAGCGGCGGGACCATTCTAAACCAGATGCGCAGGCTCGGCGTGTCGGTCGACTGGACGAGGGAGCGGTTCACGATGGATGAGGGTTTGTCCCGGGCCGTCCAGGAGGTCTTTATCCGCCTCTACGAAGAAGGTCTGATTTATCGCGGCGAGTACATCGTGAACTGGTGTCCGCGCTGCAAGACCGCGATCTCGGACCTGGAGGTCGTCTATGTGCCGACTCACGGCAAACTCTGGCACATCAAATATCCCCTGATCGGTTCCGAGGGCCATGTTTCGGTTGCTACCACGCGGCCCGAGACAATGCTTGGAGACACGGCAGTCGCGGTTCATCCAGAGGATCCGCGCTATCAGTCACTGGTCGGCGGGAAGGTACTGCTCCCGGTCATGAATCGGGAAATACCCGTAATCGCCGACAGCATAGTCGATCGCGAGTTCGGCACCGGCGTCGTAAAAGTCACGCCCGCCCACGATGCCCATGACTATGAGGCCGGCCTGCGGCACAACCTCCGCAAGATTACAGTCATCGACGAAAGCGGCACGATGACGAAAGAGGCCGGCGCTTACGCCGGCATGGACAGGTTCGCCTGCCGGCATGAACTCGTCGAGAGACTCGCCGCGGATGGATTTTTGCTGAAGGTCGAGGACTACGAGCACAATGTCGGCCACTGCGATCGTTGCTCCGCGGTTGTGGAGCCGAAGATCTCGATGCAGTGGTATCTGAAGGTGGAGTCGCTGGCCAAGCCTGCAATAGAAGTGGTTGAAAACGGGAAAATTCAATTCGTTCCCGACAACTTCAAGAAGCGCTACTTCGAGTGGATGTACAACATCCACGACTGGTGCATCTCCAGGCAGCTCTGGTGGGGGCACCGGATTCCCGCGTGGTACTGTGACGCGTGCGGCCAGATCATCGTTTCCAGGACCACGCCCCAGGCTTGCTCCAAGTGCGGCGGCGCGCTGCGTGCCGAAACCGATATCCTGGATACTTGGTTCAGTTCAGCGCTCTGGCCCTTTTCGACCCTGGGCTGGCCCGATGATACGCAGGACCTGCGCGTCTTCTATCCCACCGACGTTCTGATCACCGGACCCGACATCATATTCTTCTGGGTTGCACGGATGATCATGATGGGACTCAAGTTCATGAAAGATGTTCCATTCCGCCAGGTTCACATAAACGGCATCGTCCGGGATGCGAGCCGCAAGAAGATGAGCAAGACGCGCGGCAACGTCATTGAGCCGCTGGAACTGGTCGACCAGTACGGGGCCGACGCGGTTCGATTCACGCTTTCCTCCATGGCCGTGCCGGGCACCGACATTCCATTCTCGACCGACCGCATGAAGGGATACAGCGCCTTCGCCAACAAAGTATGGAATGCAGCACGATTCGTCCTGATGAATCTCGACGAAACGCAGTCCCCAGTGAGCGCCGCAACCGTCGACGAGCTGCTCGCAAAGAAGCGGGATCAGATGCCGCTCGAGGATCTGTGGATCCTGCATCGGCTCAACCAGGTGTCGGGTGAGATATCCGAGGCGCTCGACAAGTTCCGCTTCCACGACGCTTCGAGCCTGATCTATCAGTTTATCTGGCACGAACTGTGCGACTGGTACATCGAGCTCGTCAAGCCCGTTCTGACCAGTCCTTCCGCAAAAGGCGAGGAAAAGGAACGGCGGATTACGGTGCTCATCCACGCGCTGGACAGTGCGCTGCGGATTCTGCACCCGTTCATGCCGTATCTGACCGAGGAGATATGGCAGAAGGTGCCCCACAACGGGGAATCCATCATGATTCAGGAATTTCCGCAGCCCCGCAGAGTGCGCGAGGATGCGGCCGCGGCCCAGGACATGCAGGATCTGATGGACCTGATCGTCAGCGTGCGCTCGTCCCGGGCGGAGCTGAACATCGATCCGAAGAAGATGTTGGATTGCGCCGTTGTCATTCCGGATCTCCGTACTCGGGAGCACGTGCGTCAAAACGCTGAAAAAATCAAATACCTCGCGCGTCTCGGCAGGGTGGATTTTGCCGACGCCGTTCCGGGCGGTATGCTGAAGGGGGTCTGGCGTCTGGGCGAGTTCGGGCTGGCGATTCAGGGTGTCATCGATTATGAGGCTGAACGGGATCGTCTGCAAAGGGAGCTGGAGCGCACGAGGGGCGAGATAGAGAAGATCCTCAAGAAGATCAACAGCCATGAGTTTATAGCGCGTGCTCCCGAATCGGTTGTTGAGGAGAACCGGGCGCGCCACACGGAGTTGATCGAGCGGATGCAGAAGCTCGAAACAAACCTGAATCAACTTCCCTCCGCTGCAGAATGACGCGCAGAAAACCTGCCACGAATTTCAAGAATTACCCGGAGCGATTCCGTCATTCTGTTTTCTGTAATTCGTACTACTAACGTTCAAATCCTTGCCATTTCAGCAAGGATACGGCAGCCTGTCTTTGCGCCTTAGCGTCTTTGCGGTGGCTTTTTAAAGGGCCACCGCAATGGCGCGAAGACGCGAAGGAACGCGGGAGCCAATTTGGTTGCGGCTATGCCGCTCCGTGAAATTCGTGGCAGATGTAAAGCTATGAATGAGTCGATTGCCATTCCCGAGATACTGAACAAGGTCGCGTCAGCCGGGCACGAAGGGCTCCCGTTGCCCGAAAATCCAGCCCTGACGGGCGAGCTGGAGCTGTGCCGCAGTTGGGGTTATGCGCTGAGATTCGAGTGCGGACGAGCCTTTCTGCTGCCCGATCCGGATTCCGTGGTTCCCGCGTTGATTGAACAGGAGACTCCCTTGTTGGCATGGGACAAGATATGTGTCCGGGGCTTTCTGGAGGTCGGTTCCACCAATGAAATCGCGCTCGAATTGGCCCGCGCCGGCGCTGCGGGCGGGACTGTGGTTTGCGCGGAAAGACAAACCGCTGGAAGGGGAAGGAAAGGGAGGTCGTGGAGCTCGAACCCAGGCGCGGGCATTTATTGCACGATCGTAGTCCGTCCCCGGCAGGAACCCGATCACTGGCCGCTGCTCGCTCACGCGGCGTCGGTGGCAGTGGCCGAGGCGTTGCGCGAGGTTGTGGGGGAATGTGCCGTTGCGAACCCGCCGGTGCCCGATCTCAAATGGCCCAATGACGTTTTTCTCTCGGGGAAAAAGACCGCGGGCATACTGATCGAAACAGCGGTGACGCGAGGCACATCCCCGTGTGCAGTGGTCGGAATCGGAATCAATGTCAGGGAAGGAAGCGTTCCGGCGGAACTCCGGGACATAGCCACGTGTGTAGACCGTGAATCGGGCTCAAAGGCTCCGAGGCGGCGGATTCTCTGTAGTTGCCTTCACCGTTTTCAGTTGTGCTACGGTCTCTTCGAAGACGGGGAACACGGCGAGCTGCTCGAGCGCTGGAAGGGATTGTCAAGTATGTGGAACGGCGTACCGATCTGGGTGGAGGATGGAGGTCCGCGCCGCGCCGTTGTGACTTGCGGACTGACAGAGCTGGGCGCCCTGCGCGTCCGCGACGAGAATGGGAAGGAAGATACGCTGCTCGCCGCGGACGTAACCATTCGACGGGCGTGAAAGGAAAGGCGGGTCGATGTTCTTCAGAAAGAAGACCGAGGAGGCACCCGAGAAAAAAGCGGGACTGTTCGAGAGAATGAAGAAGGCTCTCGGCGCCACCAAGAACAGCCTCGTCAGCAGGATCGAGGCAGCCCTCACATCCAGAGCGGCGATCGATGAAGAGCTTCTCGAGGAGTTGGAAGGAATCCTACTCGGAGCGGATATCGGGGTTCGTGCCACTACGCGCATCATGAACGAGATCCGCAATCAAAAAAAGCAAGGGTCCATTAAGACGCCCGACGACGTGCGCGCGGCAATCAAGAAGCAACTGCTGGAGATCCTCGTGACACGCTCGAAGGTCGAGGCGGCGCCGGTTTCCGTTCCACATGAAGTCTGGATGGTGGTAGGGGTCAACGGCACCGGCAAGACCACGACTATCGGCAAGCTGGCCGCCCGTATGGCGCGCGAGGGAAGCAAAGTGCTGGTGTGTGCCGCAGACACGTTCCGTCCGGCGGCAATCGAGCAGCTGACAGTGTGGGCAGAGCGGTCAGGCGCAGACTTAGTCAAGAGCAGGATCGGCGCCGATCCGTCGGCGGTGCTGCACGATGCGCTCGCTGCGGCGGAAGCGCGCAAGCTCGATCTGGTGATCGTGGATACCGCAGGCCGGCTCCATACGAAGAGCAATCTCATGCAGGAACTCGAGAAGATGCGCCGGGTCGCGGGCCGCAAAATTCCCGGAGCGCCTCACGAGGTGCTTCTGGTGATCGACGCCACGACCGGTCAGAACGGTCTCTCTCAAGCACGCGAGTTTTTGAAGTCCGCTGGGGTAACAGGCCTGATTGTCACAAAACTGGACGGGACCGCGAAGGGTGGCGTACTTTTCGGCATTTGCCAGGAATTGGGCATCCCGGTGCGGTTCATCGGCGTCGGAGAGGCCCTGGAGGATTTGCTCGATTTCTCACCCGAGGACTTCGTCAACTCCATCTTTTGAACTCTGCCACGAGTCAGCTACCACCCGCAGAGCGTCGCAGAGCGGGTGGCTTTACGAAGCCCCCCGGAGGGGGGCAAGCCAGTCGCCCCGGGCAAGTGCAGCGCAGCCCGGGGTCTCTCGTGCCGCTCGACCAAAGCC